>JBJDZO010000337.1:0-7001 GCA_051868095.1 Butyricicoccus sp.
GCACGGTTATGTGCACCGTAGTTGAAGCCCATGACAGGCAATGCGCCCTGATTGATACCGAAAACCGGCATGAAGATGAAGGTTTGCAGCTTGAAGTAAATGCCGAATACCGAAACCGCGACATCGGAAAACGAAATCAGGATCATGTTGAGGCCCGCGGTCATCACCGAGACCACGCTCTGCATGACAATGCCGGGCAGACCGACCCGATAGATTTCCAGCACGGTCGCGCCCTTCCAGCGGAAGCCGTGCATGCGGACATCGACCACCTTCTGATGCACGAACGCACCCCAGATGCCGATGAGCATGCCGCAGAACTGGCCGATGATGGTCGCAATCGCCGCGCCGCGGATGCCCATTTCCGGGAAGGGGCCAAGGCCGAAAATCATCAGCGGGTCAAGGACGATGTTGACCACCGCGCCCGCGACACCCTGACACATCGGAATCATCATGTTGCCGGTGGACTGCTGGATTTTCTCGCACATGACCGAAATCATGACGAACATCGACAGACCGACCGCGATATGCGCGTATTCCTGCGCCTGCCCCAGCACCACAGCCTTATCGGTGAACGAGGCAAGGAACGGATTGCTCAGCACAAAGCCGACCAGAATGAACACAATGCCGCCGACAATCGAAAGCGCAATGCCATGCTTGGCGGCGCTGTCGGCATCCTCCTGCATGCGTGCACCCAGACGGCGGGCAATCAGCGAGTTTACGCCCACGCCTGTACCGACCGCGATGGCAATGACCAGCTGCTGGAGCGGGAATACCAGAGAAACCGCGGTCAGCGCGTCCTGCGAATACTGCGCGACAAAGATGCTGTCCACAATGTTGTAGAGCGCATTGATCAGCATGGAGATCATGGCGGGGAGCGCCATGGAGAAAATCAGGGGCACCATGCGCTGGGTACCCATTTTGTTTTGCGTTTGGTCCATAATTTCCTCCTCACAAAAGCAAAAACAACGAAAAATGGGGCTGCAACGAGAAAATCCCGCATGCAGCCGCCTACTAAGATTATTTTAAAGGAATAACATACGTATTGCAATGGGTTTTGCGTAAAAAAAGAAATTATTTCCCGATTTTGTGCAGGATGTCGGGAAGTACCTCGGAAAAACTGTGCTCTACGAACAGGTCACTGGCTGCGCGAAGCTGGGCTTCCCCCGCGGCGTACCACGGTTCGGCCACGCCGCAGACCGCGAACCCGGCTTTTTTGGCGGTTTCACCCGCGTAGGGCGCGTCTTCGAACACCATGCACGCGGCCGGGGGCAGCGCCAGGCGTTCGGCGGCCATGTAATAAATCTTGGGGTCGCGCTTGCTTACGCCCACGTCATCAATCGTGAGCATAAAGTCGAAAAAGTTCAGCATGTCCCGGTCAGCGAGGGCTTTTTCGGCGTGCTTGCGGTCGGTCAGCGTAGCGACCGCCATGTGTACGCCCGCGTTCCGCAGCGCGGTGAGCAGCTCCATCACGCCGTCGCGCGGGGCAGCCAGCGCTTCGTAGCGGGTGCGGATGAGATCATCCAGCCCGGCAACCACCTGCTCGGGGGTTTCGGTGATTTCCGGATAGCGCTCGCAGAAATACTGCGCACCCTGATACTGGGTGCGCGCCTCAAGCGCGGCATAGTCGGTCTGGGTGATGTGAATGCCGAATTTGTTCAGATAACGCTGGGAAAGCTGCTCCCACACGCACATGGAATCGAGCAGCGTGCCGTCCATATCAAAAATTGCACCCTGAATCATCGGCAGACCTCCTCGGCGAGCGCACGCATGGTCTGCGCGGCGGCCCGGACATCCGGCTGCGCGAATACGGCCGAGATGACGCACAGCCCGGCCATGCCTGCGCCGGCAAGCTCGCGTGCGTTGGACGCGCTCACGCCGCCGATGGCGACAACCGGAATCGACACGGCCTTGCAGATGGCCGAAAACTGCGCGATGGTCATGGGCTTGGCGTCGGTTTTGGTGGTCGAGCCGAATACCGCGCCCGAGCCAAGATAATTCGCGCCCGCACGTTCGGCCGCCTTGGCGGCTTCGATGGTCTTGGCAGTGGCGCCGATGAGGGCGTCCGGGCCAAGGATGCGGCGGGCTTCCGCAATATCGCCGTCGGATGCGCCCAGATGCACGCCCGCGCCGACCGCCTGCGCGACGGCGACGCTGTCGTTGATGATGAGCGGCACGCCGTAACGGTCACAGACCGCCTTGATTTCACGCGCCCGGGCAATGTATTCGTCGGTCGGGATGTGTTTTTCCCGGATCTGCACCACGGTTGCGCCGCCTTCGATGGCCGCGGCAACCTGTTCCGCGAGGGAAGCGCCTGCCAGCCATGTGCGGTCGGTGATGATATAGAGGGTATAATCGATGGGTTTCATAGCGATGTTCCTTTCAACTCAGTCGCCCGAGCGGCGGCCGACAAATTCCGCGCTGTATTTGGAATACATGATTTTCTGTTCGCTGTACAGCCCGCGGTAGCCGGACAGCATGTAGCTGACCGCGATAGTCAGCGCGAACAGCGGCAGACCCGCGCCGCCGAACAGTTCATAAGACAGCAAAATCGAGGTAAGCGGGCAGTTGGTCACGCCGCAGAATACCGCAGTCATGCCCATCGCGCCGGCGAACCCGGCTGAGATGCCGAGAAGCGCGCCGTAAAAGCAGCCGAAGGTCGCGCCGATAAAGAACGACGGCACGATTTCGCCGCCCTTGAAGCCCGAACCGAGCGTGATGGCCGTGAGGATCATCTTGAGCAGGAAGGCTTCCGGCCGCGCCTCACCCGTCAGCGCGCGCTCGATCACGTTCATGCCCGCGCCGTTGTAGTCGTGCGTACCGAACAGCAGGGTCAGCAGCACGACCAGAAGGCCGCCGAGCGCAATGCGCAGATAGGGCATTTTGATGTACCGCGCAAAAAAACGATGGGTCACGCCGAACACGGTGCACACAAGGATGGAGACCGCCGCGCACAGAATGCCGAGTGCGAGCACACGCGGCACCATATTGTAGCTGAGCGCCGGGATATTCGTGAGGGAAAAGGCGGTCGGATGACAGCCGAGCTGCTGGGCAACCAGCGAGGCCAGCAGGGAGGATAACATACACGGGAAAATCGCGGCGTAGTACATGACGCCTACGCTGCATACCTCCATGGCGAATACAGCGGCTGCGAGCGGGGTGCCGAACAGGGCAGAAAACCCGGCGGCCATGCCGCACATCATGATAATGCGTTCGTCCTTATCGCCCAGCTTCATGAACCGACCAAGCCGGTCGGAAATCGAACTGCCCATCTGGAGCGCCGCACCTTCGCGGCCGGACGAGCCGCCGAACAGGTGCGTGAGGATGGTGGAAATGATGATGAGCGGCGCCATGCGCAGACGGATGGGGTCATTTTCGCGCACCGCCACAAGCACGTAGTTGGTGCCCGGGTCGCGCGGCAGGCCGCAGAGCTGGTACAGGCCGAGAATGGCCACGCCCGCGAGGGGGAGCAGATAAATCAGCCAGTCATGCGCCTCACGTGTTTCGGTGGCCAGATTGACCGCCTCATGGAACGCGCCGCCGACTACGCCGACCACCGCGCCGATCAGACACGAGAATACAATCCATTTGGAAAAAATAACAATGCGCGTGCTCCAGCGCTCCCAAAGCCCGGTTAGAAACTCCATGTCCGCGTCCCCCTTTTGACATGCGTATACATATACAAGTATAGCATATCTGTGCCCGAAAATGAAGCCGGGAAAGGCAAACTTCGTGGTTGACTTGCGCCTGCAAATGGGCTATACTACGAATTGTAAACCAGTTAACGGAATATAGGTTTACAAGGAGGACTTTTTATGAAAACCAGACAGCTCTGTTATACCGCGCTGTTTGCGGCGCTGACCGCCGTATGCAGCCAGCTTGTGATTCCGACCCCGTGGATGATCCCAATTTCCATGTCCACGCTGGCCGTGTTCCTGTCGGGCGCGCTGCTCGGCCCCAAATGGGGCACGCTTGCGCAGGCCGTGTATCTGCTGCTCGGATTGGCCGGCGTGCCGGTGTTCGCAGGCTTTCGCGGCGGCTTTCAGGTGCTGGCCGGGCCGACCGGCGGCTATCTGATCGGCTATTTGGCCGCTGCCGCGCTGACCGGCCTGCTCGTTTCCCGGGTACGTACACGGTGGATGCCGCCGTTTGCGATGGTGGTTGGTCTCGCCGCGTGCTACGCCTTCGGCACCGCATGGTTCATGGTGCTCAATCAAACTGCCTTTGGCGCCGCGCTCAGCCTGTGCGTGCTGCCTTATCTGCCCGGCGATGCGATTAAGATTGCCGTAGCCAGTGTGCTGACTTGGAAAATTGGTGCACTGCGTCTGATAAAATCTCCGGCCTGTGTGTGATTCCCCAAAAACGCGCCCGAAAAGGGCGCGTTTTTTGTCATTGGCCACATTTCGATAATATGGAAAAAATGTTGCCGAAAATCGCAAAATAGCGTATAATAAAAGCATAAAACCTCTCTGGAAAACAGCATTTTGGATACTAGGTTTCCTAGAGGATACCAACGGCAGAGGGCGTCAGGGAGAGCAGCGACGCCGCCGGGCGGAGCCGGGCCGGATGGTATGGGACTGTTGGAATGTGGAAAGTGAGAGGATTACAATGACGAGCAAAACGACCTGTCCAGTGGAAACCACACTGCGGCTCATCGGAAACCGTTGGAAAATACTCATTATCCGTGACTTGATGGGCGGAACCCGACGGTTCGGCGAACTCAAAAAATCGGTGGGCGAGATTACCCAGAAGGTATTGACCAGCAATCTGCGCGAGATGGAAGCCGATGGGCTGGTCACGCGCACGGCTTATGCCGAAATGCCGCCCCGGGTGGAATATACGCTGACCGAAGCCGGGCGCAGCCTGCGTCCGATCATTGACGCCATGACCCATTGGGGGGAAGAATACCAGCGCAATCATGCTGCGCATCCTGCCGAATGAAAAACAGCCGTCCCGAGGGGGCGGCTGTTTTGTTGTCACAGCAGTTCTTTGGTATAGATGCTGGTGGAGACGTAGCGCACCGGCGTTTTGGGTGGCCGGTCGTGCGCAAGCAGGGCATACATCACCAGAATGGCCTCATAGGCCTGCGCGGAAAAGTCCTGCTCCACCACAAAATCCAGCATGTCATTTTTTAAGCCGCGGATGGCGGGCTGGGTCAGGTCGTTGGCCACCACATAAATCTTGCGGCGCAGATGGGCCTTTTTGATCGCGTCCATACAGGCGGGCACGCTTTCGGTGCCCATGTATACGCCGCGCACGCGGTCATCCTGCTGGAGGGCGTTCAGGACGGATTCATAGGTCAGGTCGTAGCGCTCAAAGCATTGGGCGAGCTGGATGCGGTCGCTTCCAATCCCGAGGGCGCCCGCGTGGGCGCAAAAGCTGTCTACGCGGCTGCGATGGGATAGAAATTCCAGATTGCCGGTCACGGCAAGAATCTGGTCGTGCGGGCCGAGACTGCGTGCGAGCAGTCCGGCGGCAACCTGACCGCTTTTGGCGAGATCCTGTCCGACATGGCATACCCGGCGGCTGGTCGGCAAATCGGAATTGTACGTCACCACCGGCACGCCTTGAGCGGCCAAATCGTCAATTTTGGTGCGCAGCAGCACATTATCGGCGGCATTCAGGATGATTCCGCGCGCCCCGGCTTCAAGCAGGCGGTCGATGCGCTGGATGTATTCGCGGTCGGAGCGGCTGCCCATGGTTTCCACCTGAAGCGACAGCTCGCCCGGGCGCAGAGTGCGTGCGGCCCGGCGGATACCGCGTTCGGTCTGACGGCGGAAATAGTCGTTTTCCCACTTGGCAACCAGAAAGCCGATCTGGGCGGCGTGGGCGGACGGGGTGGCCGCCCGCGGTGGCACGTAACCGGTCACCTGCACGGCGCGCAGCACCTTTTTGCGCACTTCGGGACTGACGTATGGGCGGTCATTGAGCACGCGGTCAACGGTGCCGCGCGACACGCCGCACATGTGGGCAATGCTTCGGATGGTGGGTTTCATGGCAGCTCCTCCTTCTGAAATCATTGTAGCAGATTCCTGTGTCTGTGTCACGAAAAAAAGGCACAGAGCACAGAAACCCGGCGCATTCCCGGCGGTTTAAAATCAGCAAAATAGATAAAAGAAAGACTAAAAAATCATACAGAATACCGAAGTTTCTTTCGAATGATTGACTTCACAGGGCTGCTGAATTACAATTTGGACAGTTGAAAAACGACACGATTTGTTCTTGTAAACATGAAAAATCGAAAGAATGTGGAGGTATTTTGATGAAAAAGTTGCGCGTTGGCATTGCTGGCCTTGGCCGTCTGGGAAAGGTGCACGCAAACAATCTGGCAAATAAGATTTCGAACGCTGAGCTGGTTGCAGCCTGCTCGATCGTTCCGGCTGAACTGGAGTACGCACAGAAGGAACTGGGCGTGCAGCAGGTCTACACCGATTTCCGCGAAATGATCGCAAGCCCGGACATTGACGCGGTTGCGATCGTCACCACTTCGTCCGAGCACTGCTGGCAGATCGCCGCTGCACTGGACGCAGGCAAGCACGTATTCTCCGATAAGCCGCTTGGCGTGACGCTGGACGAGTGCAAGATGGCAGAGGAAGCCGTAGAGCGTCATCCGGACAAAACCTTCATGCTCGGCTTTATGCGCCGCTACGACCCGTCCTACGCTTACGCAAAGAAAAAGATCGAAGCGGGTGCGATCGGCACGCCGTACATGGTCAAGGCGACCGGCATCGACCCGGAAGCGCTGGTCGAAGGCTCGATTCGCTTCGCGCACACCTCGGGCGGTATTTTCATCGATATGGCCATCCATGATATCGACCTGATGCGCTGGTTCATCGGCGCGGAGGCGACCGAGGTTTACGCGCTCGGAGCGACCTTCAAGCATCCGCAGTTCAAGGAAGCAGGCGACGACGAGACCGGCGTAGCCACCTACAAGTTCGAAAACGGCGCCATTGGCACCATCCATGTTGGCCGTACTGCGCCGCACGGCTACCACATCGAGACCG
>JBJDZO010000338.1:0-6997 GCA_051868095.1 Butyricicoccus sp.
CCGAACACTACATACAGCATCGCGCCGGAGGCAAAACTCAGGGACAACGCCAGAGCGGTCGTTCCCATAGCTCCCAGAGTAAAGCCCAACAGAGCCCCCAAAACGGTAGGAAATCCGGTTATGGCTGTGACAAGAACCGAGCGCCATTTCGGCATTCCGCCGGAGATCAGCGGCACAGCCACAGCCATGCCTTCCGGCACGTTGTGCAGACCGATGATGATGGCCATGGTCAGTCCGCTGCGGTTGAGAAGCATTTCCTTTGCTGTGCGGGCGAAGGATGTACCGATCACCATACCCTCGGGCACATTGTGCAGCGCGATCGCGGCAGCCATCACCAGCCCGGCCAGAAACAATCCGCTGCGGGGCTGACGGCCTTCGCGATGTTCCTGCAAATGGTTGGCATGAGTCAGTTCTTCCAGAGAATCCGCTGTACGGGGATGGTTCTCATCAATATGAGCGACCTCATGGTTGGTATTGTGGTCAATCCAGGCATTGAGCAGAGCGATGACAATATAACCGATCAAGACCCCTGTCACAACCAGCCCGACATCGCCCACCATTTGATCCGGATGCAGTGCGTCGGTCAGCAGATCAAAACATACGACAGAAGTCATTACCCCTGCGGCAAACGACAGCAATAAACTTACAGTTTTGCTGGAATCCTTGCGGAAAAGGCAGGAAACAAGTCCGCCCATACCTGTACCGCCCATACCTGCCAGAGCTGTAATACCAATTACGCTCCAAATCATGATTTCTTTATGGCCTCCTTGCGTTAGAAAGCGCTATTATTTGCAGGCTTATCATAGCATATAGAGATATGACTGTCAAATTCCGCGCGGATCGACCGCAGAAAAACAGAAGCATGGCAGGGAAATGAATCCGCCATGCTTCTGTTTTGCGATAGAGATATAGAAGAAAAGTAGGAAGTGACTGTTTAACCGGCCACCAGATCCGGGAGCCAGTGAACCAGCGCCGGGCAGGCAGTGACCAGAACAACGACAGCAACGACAATCACGATAAACGGAATGACGCCGCGGTAAATTTCCCCGATTTTGACCTCGGGCGGTACGATGCCCTTGATGTAGAACAGCGCGAAGCCGAACGGCGGGGTCATGAAGCAGGTTTGCAGCATGACGGCCGTGACCGCGACAATCCACAGACGGTCAAAGCCGAACATGTCCATGATGGGCAGGAAGATCGGAAAGACAATCATAACAATGCCCAGCCAGTCGATGAACATACCGAGGATAAATACAATTACCATCATGATGGCAAATGCGCCCCATTTGCCGATGCCGAGACTCATGACAAGGTTGGCAATTAACTGGTTTCCGTCGAGCGACATGAAGATGCCGGTGAACGCCGCCGCGCCAAACAGGATGATAAAGACCATCGCGGTGGTTTTGGCTGTATCAATCAGCGAATCGTACAGCATTTTCAGGCTGAACTGGCGATAGAAGATGGCAAGAATCAGCGAAAACAGCGCGCCGACACCAGCAGCTTCGGTCGGGGTCGCCCAGCCGGTGAAGATCGAGCCGAGGACGCCGACAATCAGGATGACCGGCGGCACAAGATTGATGAGCGAACCGGTCACGCGCTCCCGGAACGGCATTTCGGCCAGCTCCTCCGCGCTCATCGCCGGGCCGTACTCCGGATGGATGTGGCAGATTACGAACACGTAGATCATGTAGCACAGCGAGAGCAGCAGGCCGGGGAGAATGGCGGCAAAGAAAATCTTGCCGACCGAAACCTCGGCATACGAGCCCATGGAAACCAGCATGATCGACGGCGGAATCAGGATGCCGAGCGAACCGCCCGCGCAGACCATGCCGCAGGCGAGCGACGGCTTATAGCCGCATTTGAGCAGCACCGGGATGGACAGCATGCCCATCGTGACAACCGATGCGCCGACGATACCGGTCGTGGCTGCGAATACGGTCGATACCACGATGACGGCAAGGCCGAGGCCGCCCTTGAGCGGGCCGAGCAGATAGCGGATGGAGAGGAACAGGCCATCCGCTACCTTGGAATGGGTCAGGAAGTTTGCCATCAGGACGAACATCGGGATGGCGACCATCGAATAGCTCTGCATCTGGTCGTATACCTTGGTCAGAGCAATCGTGATGCCCGGGCCGCCCCAGGCCAGCCAGCCGATGATGACGCCTGCGCCGCCCAGAACAAAGGCCAGTTCCTGTCCGGAAATCAGGCCGATGACCATCAGCAGAAACAGGCCGCCCAGCATAATGGCTGCCATCTGGTCAGCTCCGATACCGCTCGCAGCAACCCAATCGGTAAGTACCTGCATCATGCTTCGACACCTCCTTCCGGCGTTTTGCGCACGGCTTCCAGAATGCCGGTCACGCACTTGAGAATTTCCGAGGTGCCCTGTGCCGTGAGCAGAGCCAGCCCGACAAACAGGCACAGCTTGACCGGCCATACCGGCGGCGCCCAGACCGAATAGCCCTTTTCACCGCTCATCCATGACTGGAGGAAGAAATTCAGGCTTTCGGGCACCAGCACGAACACAAACGGAACCAGAAAGACAATGTAAGTAATCAGGTGCAGAATGTTCTGCGCGAGCGGGTTCAGCCGCGCGTACAGTACGTCCACCGCGACAAAGGCTTTCTTTTGGAAGCCATAGGCGCAGATCAGAATAATATAACAGCCAAAGGTCATGCAGATGACATCCATCGTCCAGATCTGCGGGCTGTGGAAAATACGGCGCAGTACAACCTCGGTGACAATGACCGCGAGAATGCCCAGAACGGCAAAGGATGCGATCCGGCCGACCCAGTCCACCACGAGATCGATCACGCTGCAGATACGCTTGAGCGTTTTCATGGTATCAACTCCTCGTCAGTTCTCGTAATCGTCATAATTGAAGCCAAAGCTGTAATCCTTGAGCATATCGCGGTAGGTGTCCGCCTTTTCACGATAGGCCTGCATGGAGGAATACACCATGTTGAAGTTCGGGTTGGCCGCCGCTTCTTCCTCATAGACCGCGCGGCAGGTGTCACGGATGGTCTGCCAGTCCTCGCTGTTCATCTCGGTAACGATGCAGCCGTCTTCCTTGAGCATCTTTTCGGTGGATTCAAAATCCATCCACAGGTAGCGCGAGAGCTGCTCGCCGGCACAGGTTTCCGCTGCAAGCTGAATGGCCTGCTGGTATTCCTCGGGCAGCGCATCCCAGGCGTCCTTGTTGATCATAACGCCGTTGACGCCCGCCGACTGATACCATGCGGGCGAGCACCAGTAGGGTGCAACCTCCTGCAGCTTGAGCGAATCGTCCGAGCACGGAGTAGAAAACTCGCCGCCGTCGATGACGCCGCGCTGGAGCGATTCATACAGCTCGCTGGCCGCGACAGTGGTGATGTTGATGCCGAGCTTCTGTGCAGCACGACCGGCCATGACGCCGCCCAGACGGATTTTCATTTTCTGCATGTCGGCAATCGAGGTGATCGGCTTGGTCGAGCGGATACCCGACTCAGCGTGGTTCACCATGATCGGGAAATAGGTCATATTGTACTGACCGTACAGTTCCTGATAGCATTCCAGACCGCCGCCCTGATTGATCCAGACATAGTAATCCATGCCGGAGAAATTGTCCATGGTGGTGGACAGCAGCTCAAACGCGGTATCCTTGCCGCTCCAGTAGCCGCCCCAGTCGCCGCCGCACTGAATCGTGCCCTTCTGCACGTAATCAAACAGCTGATTGGCCGCGCACAGTGCGCCCTCCGGGTAGTTGGTGATCGTAAAGCGGCCGCCGGTCAGCTGGCTGACCAGCTCGGAAAAGCGCTGGTCGCAGGTGTAGTGGATGTTGCCGCTGCCCCAGGTCGAACCCATCTTCCAGGTGACAACCGGCAGGTCGCTGTTGCCGCCCGCCACCGCGTTCGCATGCGCCGCGTCCATCATGCCGGTTTCCGCACCGCCGCAGCCGGTCAGGCTGAGCGCGCCCAGAACGCCGCAGAGTGTTCCCGCAATCCATCTTCTAATCTTCATTGTGAGATAGCCTCCTCATGAAATTTTTTTCTGTATCGAAAAGTGTCCCCCCCGGACACTTACGATTTGAAATCATTCCCGGGGAGGCATTTTTCAGTCCTCCGGCGGGTCGGCCAGCGCTTTCGCGGCCTCGACGACCTGCTGCTGCTCGGCGGTCAGGCTGTCGTAAAGCGGCTGTGCGGCCGCACGGAAACGCTCGGCCTCGGCGTCATCCATGAGTGCCATATAGCAGCCGTTTCGGGAAGCGTGCATCATGGCACGTACCTCGGCGTTGATCCAGTGCTCCCGCTGCCAGTTCGCGGCTTCGGCCGCACAACCTGCAATCAGCCGGCGTTCCTCCGCGTTAAGAAGCTGCATGGTCTGCGCCGACGCGACAAGCACATCGGCGTTGTAGGTATGCCGGTCATACACCCAGTAGCGTGCGAGCCGGTAATAGCCGCTGTCCACATAGGTCGGGAGATTGTCCTCGGCCGCGTCCACCTGTCCGCTGCGCAGTGCCGAAGCGAGGTCGTCCTCAGCGAGCGGTACCGCTTCGGCACCCCACAGCCCGACCAGTTCGTTCATGACCGGAGAAGCGTCCACGCGCAGCCGCAGACCGCGCATACTCTCAACCGAGCCGAGCACCTGCTTGGCGCTGAAAAAGCAGCGGTATCCGGCATAGAAGTAGGTCAGTCCGGTCAGACCGGAAGGTTCAAGCGAGTCCAGCACAGCCTGTCCGATTTCGCCGTCGAGCACACGGAACAGGTGCCCGTCCGACGTATATTGATAAGGCATTTGCAGAGCGGTGAGCAGGGGCGCGTACTGCGCTGCGCCGGTCGCGGACACACGCGCAAAATCCACGCCGCCGAAGCGGCACTGCTCGAGCGCCGACGTCTCACCGCCGAGCGCGCTGTCAAAATACGGCTCGATGACGAGCGTTCCGCCCGATTTTTCACGCACCGCGTCACAGAACCGCAGGCATGCCTGATTGGTCACATAATTTTCACTTTGGCCGCTCGCCAGACGGAAATACCGCGTTGGAGCTATGTCTCCGGCGGCTTCTTCGCCGGTGCAGCCGCACAGCAGCACGGTCAGCAGCACAGCGGCAGTAAATTTGTGAATGGAAGCCATATCGTTTCCCTGCTTTCTATTATATCGGCGTCCAAAATCGGCGGACACCGTAAATACTTGCCCTTTCGCTGGTAAAAAATCCGTGAAAAGAAAATTTAGAGGCAAAATTTTGTGCATTTCGCACAAATTATTCAGCGGGATGCTGCTGGCGGTACTCGGTCGGGGTCAGGCCGGTGTGCCGCTTGAACACCTTGGAAAAATAGTTGGAATCGGCGTAGCCCACCCGCGGCGCGATCTCCCGCACCGGGATTTCGGTCGCACGCAGCAGCTCGGCCGCGCGGTCGATGCGGTAAGCTGTGAGGTACTCGACGAAGGTTTGGTTGTACGACGCGCGGAACAGACGGGAAAAATAAAACGTGCTCATGCCCATGCTTTCGGCGGCCTGTTCCAGCGAGATGTCTTCGGTGCAGTGGTGGCTCAGCCACACCGAAAACCGGGTTTGAAAGGGACTTTGTTCGCTTTCCGGTGCGGCATCGGTCTGCTCGGACAGGGGAAAGGACACGCGCAGGCAGGCATCGATCTGCGCTTTGTCGAAGGGCTTGAGCAGGTAATCGCTGCCGCCCGCGCGCAGTGCGCCGACCGCGTAATCAAAACGGTCGAACGCGGTCAGGAACACGATACGCACCTCCGGATCGCTGCGCCGGATCATCGCCGCCGCTTCCAGTCCGCTGAGCACAGGCATTTCAATGTCCATAAAAATCAGCTGCGGGGCAAGCTGTGCCGCACGGTCCACCGCTTCCCGGCCATTGGAAGCGCCTTCGAGGAGGGCGTCCGGCCCCAGACGGCGGCGCAGATGGTTCATCAGCGTCATCTGGCTGAGCGGTTCGTCCTCAGCGACCAGAATCTTGATCATGTTCGTTTCCTCCTTTTGGTATGCGGATACGGGCAGCCGTGCCCAAACCGGGGCGGCTGAAAAGATGCAGCGTGCCGTGCATCATGCGCACGCGCGCCGCAATGTTCTCCAGACCGATGGATGCGTGTCCGGACCGTGGTTTTGCCGCCGCACCCGGGTCAAAGCCGCAGCCGTTGTCGGTAATGGTCACGCAGCAGCCCTCGGGAGTCCCGCGGCTGGTAATCCGGATGCGGCCGCCCGCGCTGCGCTGACGCATGCCGTGGACAATCGCGTTTTCAACCAGCGGCTGCAAAATGAACTTGGGCACCTGATATGCGCCGCAGGCCGGTTCACAGTCCATTTCAAAGCTCACGCGCTCGCCAAAGCGCAGCTCCTGCAAAGAGATGTAGTCGCGCAGCAAATCCAGTTCACGTGCCAGTGTGACAATGGATTCGTCGTTTTCCAGCGTGTAGCGGAAGAACTTCGACAGGCTCAGAATCATGTCCTCACTGACGGCAGCCTGTTCCAGCTCGGCCATATTGGCGATATTTTGCAGGGTGTTGAACAGAAAATGGGGATTGATCTGGCTTTGCAGCTGAGCAAAGCGGCTGTGCTCGACGAGCTGGCTCAGGCGTGCTTCTTCGGCCTCGTGGCGGCGCAGATCCTTTTCCATCTGCGCTTCGGACTCGAGCGCGTGAATGGTTTTGGTGATCTGGTGCTTCATTTCGTTGAAGGAGGCAGCCATCTGCCCGATTTCATCGGTCTGCCGGTATTGCAGGTCAGGGTGATCGTATTCGCCGCGTGCCACCTGCTGGGCCGCGTCGCGCAGCCGCCGCACCGGGGATACAATATTGAATACCAGCAGCGTTACACCGGCCGCCATGCCGAGCGCGCAGAGCACCACCAGCAGAATCAATACCATATTGCGCTGCGCCAGTTGTTGGCCAAGTCCAAGATAGGTGGTTTGGCCTTCGCGCAGCAGGGTGTCGGTCAGCGTATCCGCATAGCTGCACAGATATTCTCCCTGTGCCTGCAGGTCGGAAAAGGTTTGCGCGT
>JBJDZO010000339.1:0-6976 GCA_051868095.1 Butyricicoccus sp.
TGATGAGCTTCGGCGAAGTTGGTCTGACCGGCGAGCTGCGTGCGGTCAGCTGCGCAGGGCAGCGCATCTGGGAGGCCTACCGGCTCGGTTTCCACACCTGCATCGTCCCCGAACAGGATATCGGGGAAAATATCCCCAAAGAGATGAATGTGGTGCGCGTGCGGACGATTGCAGACGCCATCCGCGCAGTTTTATAACGTCCTCCCCTCCCCGGCTCACGGCAGGCCGCACCCTATATGCGCTTCCCGAATATGAAAACAGCTTCCTCTTCGGACTGGGGAAGCTGTTTTTATCTGGGGCGGGCGGCATGCCCTTAGGGAAGTTCGGGCGTGCCGCCCCGCCGGAGAAGGCGTGCATCCGCCTTGCTCTTAAAAAGAAGATTTTTGCGCGGCCAGATATTTTCCGGTCTGGGAGGCTGGACAATCGAGCAATTCCTGTGGTGTGCCGGTAAACAGAATCTCACCGCCTCGGCTGCCGCCTTCCGGTCCCATGTCGATTACCCAGTCGGCGGCCGCGATCAGCTCCAGACGGTGCTCGACCACAACAACCGTGTTTCCCTGTTCGACCAGCCGCCGCAGCAGCGCCAGAAGACGCGCCACGTCCTGATTGTGCAAGCCGGTGGTCGGCTCGTCGAGCACGTAAAGATTGCCTTCTTTGTGCAGCTCGTTTGCCAGCCCGAGCCGCTGGATTTCACCGCCTGACAGTGTGCTTGTAGGCTGTCCAAGTGTCAGATAACCCAGCCCGACCTCATGAAGCGCACGCAGCGGTGCGGTGATTTTAGGCTGCGTAAAAAATTCCAGCGCCTGCTCGACAGTCAGTGCCATGACCTGTTCGATGTTTTTGCCGCGGTAGGAATAACGCAGCGCTTCAGGATTGTAGCGGCTGCCGCCGCACTCCTCGCATCGGATAGAAACCGGGTCGGCAAACGCGACCTCAGGCATGATTTCCCCCTTGCCCTTACAGACCGGGCACGCGCCCTTGGAATTGAAGCTGAACCACTGCGCGCTGACGCGATTTTCTTTGGCGAACAGCTTGCGGATTTCGTCCATAATTCCGGTGTAAGTCGCCGGATTGGAGCGGCTGGACAGCCCGATAGGCTTCTGATCGAGCACAATCGCTTCCGGATGCTGGCGCACAAACTCCTGACAGATCAGGCTGCTTTTACCCGAACCAGCCACGCCGCTCACAGCGGTCAGCACTCCCTTCGGAATGGTCACCGATACATCTTTCAGATTGTGCAGACAGGCATGCTCAATGGCAAAGCCCTCCTGCCACGGTTTGGGCGCAGGATTGATTTGGACGCCCGCGCACAACGAACGCGCGGTCAGCGTATCGCTCGTTCGCAATCCGGCGAGGTCTCCCGCATACATCACCTCACCGCCCTCGCTGCCCGCGAGCGGCCCCAGTTCAATCACATAATCGGCCAATTCGATCATCGCCCGGCTGTGCTCGACCACGAGCACGGTGTTGTGCTTATCGCGCAGGTCAAGGAGCAGCTCCCCGATGCGCTGCGCGTCCGCCGGATGCAGTCCAGCCGTCGGCTCGTCGAAAATATAGGTAATGTTGGACAGGCTGCTGCCCAGATGCCGCACCATTTTCAGCCTCTGGGCTTCTCCGCCCGACAGCGTATCCGTGCGGCGGGACAGGCTCAGATAGCCCAGCCCGACCTGCACCATACGCCGCAGGCACGCGGCAATCTGACCCGCAATCGAGCGGCCGAGCGGGTCATCTATCTGCTCGAGCACGGGCAGCAGTTCGCTCACCTGCATAGCGTAGTAATCGGAAATGTTATAGCCGTGGATTCTGGACGCCAGTGCCTTTGGGTTCAGACCGCTGCCGCCGCAGGTTGTGCATGGCTGCCGGCGCACAAACTGCATGACCTCATCGCGGACGCTCTTTTTCAGACCGGAGATATCCCGGTTCAGATACAGGCGGTTGAAACGCACCACCGCGCCCTCATAGGGCAGCTTGGAAGCCTGCCCGGTGTTGTTGTAGCCGTGCTCCATGATGAGCGGCGTATCCGGACCGATGCGCAGCGCCTTCCATTCCTCCTCGGTGAAGTCGCGCAGCTTTTTGTCAGCCGGATAGAGCGGATTGTGATGATAGTAAAACTCCTGCCAGCTTCCGCCCGAAAACTGGCTGAACCGGATCGCACCTTCGCCTATCGTCTTGTCCTTGTCGAACAGCCGCTCCTCGTCCAGCTGTACCCGTTCGCCAAGGCCGGTGCAGTCCGGGCACATGCCGTGCGGATGGTTGAAGGAATACGCCATCGAGCCGCCCGCGCTGGGCTTCCCCACCCGGGAAAACAGCAGGCGGATGAGCGGCGCGACATCGGACGCGGTGCCCACGGTGGAGCGGGCGTTTGCGCCGATCGGACGCTGATCGACCACCACGCTCGGGGTCAGGTTCCGAATGGTCTCGACCGCTGGACGCTCATAATGCGGCAGACGGCTGCGCAGGAACAGCGGATAGGTCGTCTGCCATTCGCGGCCGCTCTCGGCCGCTACGGTGTCAAACGCGAGCGAGCTTTTGCCCGAGCCGGACACCCCGGCGATGACGACCAGTTTTTCCTTGGGGATATTGATATGGATATGCTTCAGGTTGTTTTCCGAAGCGCCAATGATTTCGATGGATTCTCTTTCCATGGTTACTCTCTTTCCAGAACCGGATGAAATTTGGCGCGGTCACGGTATCGCAGGTACAGCCAGAACACGGCCAGCGCCGCGCAGAGCAGCACCCAGCTGATCGGGAACGCGCTGTACACCCACTGTACGCCCACCTTGCTGGTATCCAGAAAATGAATCCAGAGCAGGCGGAAGCCGCAGGTGCCCAACAGGTTGATGATGACCGGGGCAATCGGTACGCCATAGCCGCGGATTGCGCCCACCAGCACATCAGCCATGCCGAAAATCGCATAGGGCGCTGCCATCACACACAGACGGCGCGCACCGACCGCGATGACAGCCGGATCGCTGTTGTAGATGCCGATGAGCGGCTCGGAAAAGCATACGGTAAGCGCGCTTTGCGCAATACCCAGCGTCAGCACGCACAGCAGACAGGTGCGGACAATGCGGTCGATCCGGTCATACCGCCCCGCGCCGACGTTCTGACTGGTGAAGGTCTGGCAGGCGTGATGAAAGGCGTTCATGGAGTTGTACAGAAAGCTTTCGATGTTTTCGGATGCGCTCGAACCGGCCATAATAATGCTGCCATAGGAGTTAATCGCACCCTGAATGGCCACATTCGCCAGACTGAACATACAGCTCTGCACGCCTGCCGGGATGCCGATGCGGGCCATGTCGATCAGGCTGCGCTTGTCCAGACAAAGCTTGTGCCACGAGAAATGCACCTCATCCTCCGACCGCGACAGACAGCGCACGATCAGAACCGCACTGAGCGCTTGACTGGAAATGGTGGCGAGCGCCACGCCGACCACGTTCATGTGCAGCGGAATGACAAAAATCAGGTTTAAAATCACGTTTACCACGCCGCTCACCAGCAGGAACAGCAGCGGACGGCGGGTATCGCCCTTGGCACGCAGCGCGGCTGCGCCGTAATTGTACAGCATGTTAAACGGCGTACCAGCGAAGAATATCCTCATATAGATCGCTGCCAGAGGCCGCACATCGTCTGGCACAGACATCCGGCCAAGCGCCCAATCGGCAGCCGCGATGCCGACCAGCCCGAGCGCCGCGCCGCCCGCAATTGCCACCAGCACCGCAGTATGCAGCGTCCGGGAAATTTCCTTTTCGTAGCCGGTCAGGCCCAGATACCGCGCGATCATCACGTTGACGCCGACCGACAGGCCGATCAGCAGGTTAATAAACAGATAAATGATGCTCACCGTGCTGCCGACCGCCGCCAGACTGGCATGCCCCGCGAAGCGGCCCACAACGACCACATCGGCGGCGTTGAACAGCAGCTGGAGAATGTTCGATGCCATCAGCGGCAGACTGAACAGCAAAATCTTGCCCAGCAATGGGCCATGCGTCATGTCAATGCTCGTTTTGCTTTTCACAGAAGATTCCCTCACATCCGTTTTTTTCTGTCATCATACCGATTCCATCCCGGAAATACAACTGACCCGCGCGGAAATCTGATATTCTGCAAAGGTTTTCCGAGCTTTGGCAAACTCAGCGCGCTCCGCCGGAAAAATGCGCTTCGGCCTCGTCCAGTGAGGTATAGCCGTACTGCGCGGCCGTGTTTTGCAGCACCATTTCGTTGAGATTCTTCCCCTCGTTTTGCAGGCGCGCGACATATTCCGCGTACCGCCGGATGGTTTCCAGCGAATAGGTTGCCAGCTCGCCCCAGAGATAGGTCTCGAAGGACGTAGACGCGATGCTGTCCGCCTCCCGGCGGATCGGGCGGCCGCGGCCGGTCAAGTGCGGATACCGCGCGGCGAGCGCTTCCAGCCACGCGACATGCGCGGCGCAGATACCATCAATCAGACGGTCTTTTTCCGGGTCGCGGGGCGGCAGATACGCCTTGATCTGCGCAAATTCTGCCGGACTGGTGCGTTCCATCATGTAGCCGTATTTCTCGCTCAGCGGGTTGCGGCCCACGCGCACAGCGTCCCGCAGGTCGGCAAGATAGCTCTCCTGCATGTCCGCGCTCCACGCCATGAGCTGACTCGCGCGCATGAGGAAAAAGGTCTCCCGGTCATCCTGACAGGCCGCGCGGCCGCCGCGATTGTGTACCTTGTCAAACATCGCCCATTCGGTTTCGATGATCTGCTGGATGGTCTGGTTCATTTGACAAAGTCCTCCCGCATGGGAGTGAAGATATCGAGCAGTACACCGTCATCCGACCGCGCCAGCATGCCATGCGGTACGCCCGCTTCGATGTACACGCACTCGCCTGCGCTGAGCAGCTTCTTTTCGCCGTCCACACTGGCTTCGAACACGCCCTTGAGGATGTAGCTGCACTGCCGGTGCGGATGAGTATGCACCGCGCCCTCCATTCCCTGTTTCCAGCGCAGTTCCACGACCATCAGGTCGTCGATATAACCTTTCACCGTGCGTACAATGCCGTTTTCCAGCGTTTCCGGCTCAAACCGGTCCTTCGTAAAAAACAATCCGTTCATCTGACTCATTCCTCCATGATATGCGCCCGCCGCAGGACGGGATCCTCGATATGTTCCATCATTTCCATGCAGTGCGCCTGCAAAAAGGCGTCGGTGCGGCCGGTCAGCCCCTGCCGCCGCAGCTCACCCACTACGGTCAGGCAGATGCCCTCGATTCGCTCGACAGCGTCCGCACCGCTTGCCTGGCTCAGTGCTTCCAGCTGCTCTGCCGCACGCGGCAGCCCCCGCAGACCGCGCAGTCCGCGGTGCATCCATTTGTAGAACGGCGCGTACCGCCGGTTGAGCAGATACACCATAGACAGCGCGGCTCTGGTGAATTCGGCCAGCGCAAGCTGTGCCGCCACGGTATCCCCTCGCTTCACGCAGCGCGGGTAGTTGTATTGTCCGGCCTGCGCCATGACCGCCGTGCGTGCGACGATTTTTTTGATGCGGACATCCTCGGGATAAAACTGCCGCAGCCGCTCCCGAACCGCGGTAAAATGTCCGGCCGGATCGGCAAAAACCGCGCCGTTTGTCGCCGTCGCCAGAAAGGCCTCGGGCACACGCCGCCATTCGGCATTGGTGCGCGGGCCTTCCGGGCAGCCGGTGTAGCGGGCAAACCATTGCTGCATGCACAAAACGCCGACCCGGCCGCCGCTGAGCGGCCCATCCTGCCGCGCCTGGAATTCTTCCATCTCCCCCGGCAGGCGGTCGTATACGGCCTGTACCTGCGCGCCGTACCGCCGGAAATCCTCTTCCTCCATCCAGATACAGAACGCCGGCCCCCAGTCATGGTCGCGGGAAAGCGCGTCATCAAAGCCAAAACACTCCGACCCTTCCCCAGCCAGCCCGACTGCCAGACGTTTCGCCAGCCCGGTTTCCTCAAGCGCCGCCCGGCCATATCGCTCATAATACATGCGGGACAGTTCCAGACCCGTCATGCCTTTCCGCCTTCCCGCAGCCGTTTCAGATCGTCGGCTACCGTTCGGGTGCGCTCATGATCGGGGCCGAGCAGCCTCTGATAGACCTTCTCCGCCCGGCTCAGTACCGTAGCCGCCTTATCCGGTTTGTTCATCTTTTTGTATACCCACGCCATGTTCTGGCAGGTAATGGCATACTCGATGTTTTCCCCGAAGAACCGCTTGGTGTACTCGGCCGATTTGCGGTACAGCCGGAGCGCGCGCTCACATTCGCCCTCGGCGTACAGGAACCCAGCCAGACTGTTCAGCCCTGCCGCGTAATGAACGTTTTCCTCGTCCGAGCACTTTTCAAATTCCAGCAGTGCGCGGTTGAGACACAGCATGGCCAGCTTGGGGTTGCCCGCCGCGTAGTAAAGCGATGTCAGATTGTTGTACGTCACCGCGACTTCATGCCGGTGGCCGGGCATTTTTTCAATCAGCACCAGCGCCTGTTCCAGATAGGCAATTGCCTTGTCGATCTGCCGGGTTTCCTGATAAGCCAGCGCCAGATTGTTCAGCACGCTCGCGTAAGCGTAGCTTTTCTGCTGGCCTTCCTCGCGGTAAATGCGGATGGCTTCCAGAAACAGCGAAATCGCATGGTCGTAATCCTTCATCAGGCGATAGGTGCCTGCCATATTGTTAAGAATCGTCGCATACTGGCTGCATTCGGTTCCAACCTCGTCGGCCGCAAGCGTTTTGGCGCGTTCGAACGCATCCAGCGAAAGCGCATACCGCCCGGCGCCCCGATAAAAGGAACCGAGTTCGTTATACACCGCAATTTGCTCGTCCGCCGCATTCCGTCCATTTTCCTGCGCCTGAACCGCGCTCGTAATCAGGAATTTTTCCACTTCTCCCAGATCACCCTGCGCATATTGTGTATCCAGACTCTGATAGAATTCCTGCACTCGATTCTGCATAACCATTCCTCCTGACGGCGGCTGACACCGCTTCCATT
>JBJDZO010000340.1:0-6949 GCA_051868095.1 Butyricicoccus sp.
AGGCTGTAAACGCACTGGTTGAGCTGATTACCTCCAACTTCACCGACTGATTTTCTGCCTGATTTCAAAAAGCACCGCAAACAGCGGTGCTTTTTCTCGTATGCCGGAAGGAAACACAGAACCGGGAAAGGGAGGCGGCGATGAACGAACGGATCGATGAACTGAGAGAGAAGGCGCGGAATCTGCCGCTGGAACCGGGGGTTTATCTGCACAAGGACAAAACCGGCAAGGTGATCTATGTCGGCAAGGCCAAGGCGCTCAAAAACCGCGTGAGCCAGTATTTCCAGAGCGATTCCCGGCACAGCCCCAAAACCCGCAAGCTGGTGTCGAATGTCTGGGATTTTGACATCATTGTGACCGAATCCGAGTATGAGGCGCTTGTGCTTGAAAACTCAATGATCAAAAAATACAAGCCCAAGTACAACATTCTGCTCAAGGATGACAAGGGGTATCCGTATATCAAGGTCACGACGTCGAAGCCTTTTCCGGAGTTTTCGCTGGTGTCGGGGCCGCAGGCCGGCGCCGACCGCTATTTTGGGCCGTATCTCAGCCGCCATATCGCCTATCAGGTGATTGAAACCATTTCGGAGACGCTGAAGCTGAAAACCTGCCGCCGGGTGTTCCCGCGTGACATCGGCAAGGAACGCCCCTGTCTCAATCAGCATCTCGGACGCTGTCTTGCGCCGTGTGCGGGCGGCATTTCAGCCGAAGAATACGCGGCGCTGGTGGGCGAAGGTGTGGCACTGCTCGAGGGCAATTCCAAAAAGCTGGTGCGCGAGCTGGAAGAAAAAATGTTGGAAGCGTCCGAAGAATTGCAGTTTGAGCGTGCGGCCATGCTGCGCGACCGCATTCGGGCCATCCACGCCCTCGGGGAAAAACAGAAGGTCGTTGCGGGCACGTTTGCCGATCTGGACACGCTGGCGTTTGTGCAGGGCCAGACCAAGGGCTGCGTGGTTGTGCTGCACTACCTGGGCGGCGCATTGCAGGACAAGGAATATACCATCATCGACGGCGCGACCAGCGAGGACGCGGGCGAGGTGCTCGGCGCGTTCCTCAAACAGTATTATTCGCTGCGGCAGGCTGTGCCCAAAACCGTGCTGCTCAGCGACCCGATTGAGGACATGGACGCGGTGGCCGAGTTCCTGTCGTCCATCGCGGGACGCAAAATCGATCTCGCGGTGCCGCAGCGCGGCAAACGCCGCGATTTGACCCGGCTGGCGCAGAAAAACGCCGCCGAGGAAATCGCCCGTGCGGAAACCAGTCAGGAACGGCGGTATAAATCGCTCGAACTGCTGCAAAGCATGACCGGCATGGACGAACTGCCCGTGCTGCTCGAAAGCTATGATATTTCCAACTTTGCGGGCGCGGATACGGTCGGTTCCATGGTTGTGTTCGAGCAGGCAAAGCCCAAACGCAGCCGTTACCGCCGGTTCCAGATTGCACGCGCGGCCGAAGGGCAGGACGACTATGCTTCCATGGCTGAAATGCTCACCCGCCGTCTCCAGCGCTGGAAGGACGGCGACGAGAAATTCTGCCCGCTGCCGTCGGCGTTTCTGATTGACGGCGGCCTGGGCCACGTGCGCACTGCACAGAGCGTGCTGGATGCGTTCGGCGTCACCACCCCATGCTTCGGTATGGTGAAGGACGATCATCACCGTACACGCGGTCTGGTGGCTCCGGACGGCCGGGAATTCGGTATATCGACCGTCCCGGCGGTGTTTGCGCTCATCGGGCGTATTCAGGAGGAAACCCACCGGTTCGCCATCACCTACAACCGCACGCTCGGCGCCAAACGCATGCGCGGTTCGACGCTCGACAAGATCGAAGGCGTGGGCGATAAGCGCAGAAACGAACTGCTGAGGCATTTCGGAACCATTGACGCCATCCGGCGCGCCTCGCTCGAGGAGCTGAAACGTGTCGTACCGGCCAATACTGCGCGGGCGGTATACGATTTCTTCCACAAGGAAGAACGGGAGGAGGGAGAAGTTAGGAAGTAGGAGGTAGGAGGTGCGGAACCGCGCGGTGCGCGGATTGAAATTCCGGCCTTCGGCCGGACACCGAAACTCCTATCTCCTCACTCCTAACTCCTAACTCAAAAATCCCGCCGCAGCAAAACAGAAGCGCACGCTTACGGGTATGATGCGAAGCCGTGCGCACAGGAAACGAGGAAACAATTATGCGAGTAATTTCCGGCTCGGCCCGCGGCTGCAAGCTTCAGCCCGTGCCCGGCATGAATACCCGGCCGACCACCGACCGCGTCAAGGAATCGGTGTTCAATATCATTCAGAATGAGATCCGCGGCGCACGGGTGCTTGACCTGTTCGCAGGCACCGGCCAGCTTGGCATCGAAACACTGAGCCGCGGCGCGGCATCGTGCGATTTTGTTGACCACAACCGGCAGGCGCTCGAGGTCATCCGTAAAAATATCGCCGCCGCCCGGGTCGGCGACCGCGCCCGCGTACACAGCAGCGAAGCTGCGGCGTTTGTGTCACGCTGCGGGAAGGGACAGTATGATCTGATCCTGCTCGACCCCCCGTATGGCGGAAAAATTCTGAATGACGCGCTTTTTGTCATCAATCGATTTGACATTTTGGCCCCCTCTGGTATAATATTATGCGAAAGTGCGCTTGAGGATGTGTTTGATGCTCCTCTCGCGCCCGGCCGGGAATACCGCTACGGCGCGACCCGAATTACGGTTTTTCGAAACCAACAGACAGAGAGAGCGGAATTATGAAAATTGCAATTTATCCGGGTTCGTTTGATCCGGTCACGCTGGGCCATCTGGACATCATCGAGCGCGCATCGGCGCTGTTCGACCGGTTGATCGTCGTTGTGATGCACAACGTATCGAAATACCCGATTTTTACGGCGGAGGAACGCATGCATCTGCTGCGGCGCGTGACCGGCCATCTGCCAAATGTGGAAGTGGACGGTTACAGCGGTCTGCTGGCCGATTATGCGGCACAGCGCGGCGCGTGTACGATTGTCAAGGGTCTGCGCGCGATGAGCGACTTTGAAAACGAGTTTTCCATGGCGCTGGCCAATCGCAAGCTCAACCCGGACGTTGACACAGCATTTTTAATGACCAGCGCGGAATATATGTACCTGTCCTCCTCGATGGTCAAGGACATCGCGCTGCATGGCGGCTCCATTGCGGGATTCGTACCCGCGGAAATCGAGAAAGAGATTTTACATCGTGTGCGAAAGGATGGATAAAAGATGGCAACGGTAGAAGAACTGGTTAATAATTTATACGAAATGGTGCAGGACGCGGGTGCGGTACCGTTCACCGACAAGTGCATGCTCGAGCGCGACCGCGTGCTCGATATGCTCGACGAGCTGCGCGTTTCCCTGCCCTCGGACATCAAGATGGCGCAGGATATCGTGGAGAAGCGCAATGAGCTGATCGCGGCCGGCAAGCGGGAGGCGGACGCGCTCAAGAAGCAGGCTGAGGAAGCAGCGCGTGTGATGGTCAGCGAGACCGAGGTTGTGAAGGCAGCACGTGCCAAGGCCAAGGAGATTCTCGTGAACGCCGAGACGCAGTCTCGTGAGCTGCAGAAGGCGGCGAATATGTATTGCGAGGATACCCTCAAGCGTACCGAGGAGTCGGTAGCGCTCGGTCTGGAAGAAGTGCAGAAGGCGCGTGCGCGTTTTCGTGAACTTGCCAATAAAAGCCAGGCATGACATTTGCTGATACTGTAAAAATTGCATAACAACAGGGGGCGGGCACGGGCAGACTGTGTCCGCCCTCCTTTTTCTCCGGAATTGCGAACATCGGTTCGAAGTTCGCAAATGGTGCAATATTCTGCGGAAACATCGAAAAAAACCGCTTGTTGGATTTCGGAAAAGTACCGAATCAGGGTTGCAAAACGATGACAAACAGGGTATAATAAATCCAAGGTGGGGAAAGGTGGCGCAAAGTGCAGCGCCATGCCGCAGATGGAAAGCGGGGTGACGGCGCATGAAGGGCGAGTACAGGCATTCAATCGATGCAAAGGGTCGCTTGTTCATCCCGGCAAGACTGCGGGACGAGCTGGGCGAACGCTTCACCGTCACGCGCGGTCTGGACAAATGCCTTGCCATCTATCCAGAGGCGGAATGGAACATCCTTGAGGAACGCATCCGCGCCCTGCCGATGAGCAAAGCGCGCGATTTGCAGCGCTTTTTCTTTTCCTCGGCGTTCGACGCTGAACTGGACAGTCAGGGACGTATTTTATTGCCCGCCGGCCTGCGCCGGTATGCCGAGCTGTCCAAGGAAGCGGTCATTACCGGTGTTTCCGGCCACGCTGAAATCTGGGACGCGGCCCGCTGGGATGCGTACAACGACGCGATTACCGAAGAACGCATCATCGCGGCGATGGAGGAGCTTGGCTTCTAAACCACGACCAAAGAGAGTAACCAAATGAATCATACCGAATTTCATCATGTGTCCATCCTGCTGCATGAGTGTCTCGATGCGCTCGAAATCCGGCCGGATGGGACGTATATCGACGCGACCCTCGGCGGCGCCGGGCATTCGCTGCACATCGCCGAGCGGCTTGGGCCGGGAGGGCGGCTGATCTGCATCGACCGCGATGACGAAGCGCTCGCAAACGCCCGCAAACGGCTGGCGCCGGTCTGGGACCGTGTTACGCTCGCTAAGAGCGATTTCCGCGCACTGGATGAGGTTCTTGCCGCGCAGGGGCTGGACGGTGCGGACGGCATTCTGTTCGACCTCGGCGTATCTTCGCCGCAGCTCGACGAGGCCGAACGCGGATTTTCCTACATGCAGGATGCGCCGCTCGACATGCGCATGGACCGTCAGCAGACGCTGACCGCCTATGACGTGGTCAATACGTGGAGCCGCGATGATATCCGCAGAATTTTGTTCGAATACGGCGAGGAACGCTATGCGCCTTTGATCGCGGCCGCGATTGAGCGCCGGCGGGCCGAAAAGCCGATTGAAACCACCGGCGAGCTGGTGGACATCATCCGTGGGGCGATGCCTGCGGCCGCGCTGCGCGAAAAGCAGCATCCGGCCAAGCGTTCGTTCCAAGCCGTCCGCATTGCGGTCAACGATGAGCTTGGAGCGGTGCGCGAGGCGATGGGCAAGGCCATTGACGTGCTGAGGCCGGGAGGACGGCTGGCCGTCATTACCTTCCATTCGCTGGAGGATCGCATCGTAAAGGAGGCATTCCGGGCGGCGGCACAGGGCTGTACCTGTCCGCGCGATTTCCCGGTGTGCGTGTGCGGCAAGAAGCCGCGTGTGCGGCTTGTCAGCCGCAAACCCATCCTGCCCGGGGCGGATGAGGTGCAGGAGAACGCGCGAGCGCGCTCGGCTAAGCTGCGCGTGTGCGAGAAACTGTAAAACAGGGAGAGCAGAGAAGGAGAGGAGAGGAGCATGGCACAAATCGATGAGCGGCAGACGCAGGTACAGGATCAGCAGCTGCCGAATATGGAAATGCCCGTGGCTGTCCGTGTGCGTAAGGTGCGCAAACGCATCCGTCATGCCGTGACCCCGCTCCGGGTGCTGTTTACCACGGCGGTGGTTGCGCTATGCATGACTTTGCTGTACAATCAGATGCATCTGACCAGACTCACCAAGGAAATTGGTGAGCAGACAACCACGCTGGAAAACCTGCAAAGCGAATACGTTTCGCTCAAAACCCAGCAGGAACAGGCACTCAGCATCAGCTACGTGGAAGAATATGCACAGTCCACGCTCGGAATGGTCAAAATGGATCCTTCTCAGGTGGAATACATTGAAATGACGAACCCGGAAGTAACCGAGGTTTCGAATACTGGCGCGACGCTCGGGGATGCGGTCGCAAACCTGATGCGCAGCTTTACGGCTGTGCTGGAATATCTGCGGTAAACCGCGGAATAAGATAGGTACTACGGGAGTGAGAGGTGGAAAAAGCTTCTGACTCCCATTTTATTGTTTCCGGGCGCCGGCAGAAATCAGGCGAAATACTTTGGAGGACTTACAATCATGCGGATACCCAAACCCAAAAGGCGCGACAAAAAACCAAATTCGCAGATGCGCTGCCGCATCTCGTTTCTGATTCTTTTTCTGTCCGTGCTCGGCTTTGCGGCGGTCGGTGTGCGCCTGTTCTGGATGCAGGTGGTGCGGTATGATTTCTACGAGGAGAAAGCACTCAGCTTCCAGACCCGCGACACCATCATTGAACCCAAGCGCGGCACGATTTATGACCGCAATATGAAGGTGCTGGCCGAGTCAGCCGCTACCGAAACCGTGCTCATCAACCCCAAGGGTCTGAGCAGCTGGGTGAACGAGAAAAATAAGGGTGTTGCAGAGGGCCAGCCGACGCTGTCGCTGGAGGATGTGCAGGAGACCGTCGCGGAGATTCTGAGCGATAACCTCGACCTCGTGTACGACACCGTGCTCAAAAAGGTGCAGCGCACCGATAAACTGTCAGTGGAGATCAAGGGCGGTGTGGAAAAGGACATCGTCAACAAGATCAGCGCCGACATGGGGGAGGCGAATATCCCAACCGGCTCCACACGCTCGGTCTATACCACGCCGGACACCAAGCGCTATTATCCGTACAGTTCGTTTGCTTCGCAGGTCATCGGCTTCCTGAACAACAGCGGCGCGGTCGGCGGTCTGGAGCTGCAATATGACGAGGTGCTGTCGGGTACGAGCGGCCGCGTTGTGCGCGCGGCAAACGCACAGAACTCGGATATGCCGTTTGAGTATGAACAGTATATCCCGGCGGAGGATGGCGCGTCCATCGTGACTACGATCGACGAAACCATCCAGCACTATCTGGAAAAACATCTGGAAACCGGCCTTGCCGACAACCCGCGCGCACGCGGCGGCATCTCCGGCATTGTCATGGACATCAAAACCGGCGAAATCCTCGGCATGGCCAACATGCCCGATTTCGATATCAACGCATACGATACTATCGAGACGGACAGCCTGTACTACAACGAGCTGATGGAC
>JBJDZO010000341.1:0-6917 GCA_051868095.1 Butyricicoccus sp.
GCTTGCGGTGTCGGTTGATCCGACTGACTTTGACGATGGCACACCGCTCGGCGGGTTAGCCTTTCAGCGACGTATTGAACACGCAGCATTTGCTGCGTCCGGCAGCTATCGGGCACCCTGCCAGACGGTCGGTGACTTTCTCGAAGGGCGTGCAAGCAAACGCGCCGGCCGCGTGCAGCCGACGTATCCAATCGGTGTCGCTTACGGTCGGGTGGATGCTTGCCTGCCGGAGTTTGTGACCGCACAACTCCGTACCGGGCTGCGTGTATTTGGCCGAAAGATCCGCGGATTTGACTGCGCGGACGCACTGCTTACTGCGCCGGAAACACGCACTTCATCCCCGGTGCGCTTGACGCGCGGCGACAGTCTGTACAGCTGCACCGTGGACGGTCTGATTCCCTGCGGGGAAGGCGCGGGGTACGCGGGCGGCATCATGTCCGCGGCTGTGGACGGTGTGCGTGCCGCTTGCCGCATTATGGAGCAGTATGCGCCGATGGAATAACCCGAATATTTGGAAAGGAATTTGGAATTATGATACAGAAGGCGGTTGTCAAGAAAATTCTTGACCGCAAGCATGCGGAAATCGAAGTGCAGCGCCAGAGTGCCTGCGGGCATGACTGTGCCCACTGCGGCGGCTGCGGTGCGCCGCTTGAGCGCATCAAAGCCGTAGCGATCAACCGGGTAGACGCACAGGTGGGCGATATCGTGACCGTAGAGGCCGAAAACAAGCAGCTGATGCGCATGGCAGCCGTGGTTTATACGCTGCCGCTTGTGCTGTTCTTTGCGTTTTTTATTGTGGCGAGCCTGTGCGGCGTAGGCGAAGGCATGTCCGGCGTGCTGGGCTGCATCGGTATCGTGGTTGGTACAGCGTTTGCAGTTGGTTATAACAAAAAAGTGAAAAGAAGCGGCGGCACTCCGTTTACAATTATCAAAAAAGGTTAAATATTTTTAAACATTTTGCAGGATACCGGGCGCGGTCAGCCGTCGCGTCCGGTGCCGCAAATACGAAAATTCAGATTTTTGTGCGCAGTTCCATCGGAAATGCGTCTGAAAATGCGAATTTTCATACAGGACGAACCGAAGAAAGAAGCGGATACGCAGTCTTGTTTTTTTCAGAAAAATCTTGTAAAATAGATTGAATACGGCGGAACAGTCGAAAAGGAAGATTGTATGTTTGGATTTATCCGCCCGGTCAAACCGGAGCTGCGTGTGCGCGAAGTGGAGCGTTTTCAATGCGTTTACTGCGGTTTGTGCCACGCCATCCGGCAGGAATACGGGCGACTGCACACCTTGTTTTTGAGTTATGATATGACCTTCCTTGCTCTGGTGCTCACCAGTCTCGAGGAGACCGCGCCCGAGGTTGTCCGGCGGCGCTGCGATGCAAGCCCGGTGCGGCCCAAAGCGGTTTGCACCGCTGGGGAGGGAATACGGCGCGCGGCCGATCTGGGCGTGCTGCTGACCTATCATAAAACCTGTGACACACTGCTCGATGAGCATGGTGCGAAGCGTCTCGCGGCGCGTGGTCTGCGGGTTCTGCTGCACCGCGGCTACCAGAAAGCCCGACAGAGACTGCCCGAAGAGGACGCTGTGATGGCGGCCTGTCTGGACGAGCTGCATGCGCTGGAAGAAGCGCATACCCCGTCCCTTGACCGTCCGGCGGATACCTTTGCCCGGCTGCTTGCCGCTATGGTGCCGCCCTCCGCGGACGATACCACGGCGCGGATTCTGCGGCAGATGTTTTACCATACCGGTCGCTGGGTGTACCTCATCGATGCCTGCGCCGATTTGGAGGACGACCTGAAAAAGAACGCGTACAATCCGGTCGCGCTGCGGTTCGGGCTGACCGAGGCTTCGCTTGCACCGGTACGCGAGGATATGGAGATTACGCTTCAAAGGTCGCTCGCGGATATTTACAACGCATTTGAGCTGCTCACGGTACAGCGTGACCGGGAGCTGATCGAAAATATTATCTGCCTGGGCATGCCGGTCGTGACACGGCAGGTGCTGGACGGAACCTATCAATCGAACGGAGGACAAAGCAGGCATGGATCCTTATAAAGTGCTTGGTGTGACCCCTCAGACCAGCGACGACGATGTGAAACGTGCGTATCGTGAGCTGGCCAGAAAATATCACCCGGATAATTATGTGGGCAGCCCGCTGGCTGATCTGGCCGAAACCCGCATGAAGGAGATCAATCAGGCGTATGACATGATTATGAATGCGCGTGCAGGCGGCGGTTCGGCCGGTGCTTCGTCATCCTCCGGTGGGTATCAACAGGGAAGCGGATACGGCGGTGCGCATGCGACCGGAATCTACGCGCAGGTTCGGGACGCAATCAATAAAGGCAATCTGTCACTCGCTGAAGAAATGCTTCAGCGCAGCCCGACACGGGATGCGGAATGGCATTTTCTGATGGGCACGATTTATTTCCGCAAGGGCTGGTATGACGAGGCGCGTACCTCATTTGTGCAGGCGTGCAATATGGACCCGAACAACGCCGAATACCGCAATGCACTGAATATGGTCAATATGGGTGCAGGTTACGGCGGTTACCGCCCGATGAACTCGATGAGCATGTGCGATTGCTGCACAACCATGCTCTGCATGAACTGCTGCTGCAACGCCTGCTGCGGCGGAGGCGGATGCTGAGTGAAACACTCGCTTTTTGTTGCTTATGGTGGGATTCTGACCGCGCTGTCGATTGTGCTGCTTGTGCTTGCATCAGTGTCTCCGGGATCCGGTTGGGGGCTGTGCATCAGCGCCGGTATGCTGCCGGCTATTCCGCTGGCGCACCGACAGGTGCGGCTTGGAATTCATGTGTATCTTGTAACAGCGTTGCTCGCTCTGCTGATTGTACCGGGCAAACGGTTTGCCATCGGTTATACCATGCTGTTCGGCGTATATCCGCTGGTCAAGTATGTCATAGAGCGGCTGCACTGTCTGCCGCTTGAATGGCTGTGCAAGCTGGCATATGCCGGATGCATCGAGGGCTTTTTGCTGTATTTGCTGCGGCTTGGCATGATTTCGCTGACCGGGCACGCGGCTGAAATGCCGCATGGGGCATTGACGCTTGCGTTTCTCACGGCATTTGTGTGCTACGACATATTGTTTTCTAAGATTATCGCACTGTTCCGTGTCCTCTTCCGGGACAGATGATGAAAAATATGGGTAAAAAGGATGATGAATACATGAAAAGCATGACCGGCTATGGCCGTGCGCGGGCGGCGATTGATGGCAGAGAGATTATGGTCGAACTGCGCGCAGTCAATCATCGATATCTGGATGTGAACGTCAAGACGCCGCGGGGATACGGCTTTTTGGAGGATGCACTGAAGAAGGCAACCGGTGCGCGAATTTCACGCGGCAAGGTGGATATTTTTGTTGCGGTTACCGACATGGGGGCGCAGGAGACCTCCATTGCGCTCAACAAGGAACTGGCACGCGGTTATCTGGACGCGCTGCAGGAGCTGCGTGACACCTTCCATCTGCATGATGACATCACTGTGATGAGCATCGCGCGCATGCCTGATGTGCTTGTGAGTGAGCACCTTGAGGTTGATGCGGACGCGCTGACTGCGGCAGTGCTTGACGTATTCTCGCAGGCAGTCGATGAGTTTGATGTCATGCGTGCCCGCGAGGGCAAAAAGATGGGGGCTGATGTCAGCGGCCGTATGCAGACTATTCTTGGACTGGTCGAAGAGGTGGAAAAACGTTCGCCCGAGCGCGTTACGGCGTACCGTGAGCGTCTGGAAAAGCGCATGAACGAAATTCTGGCCGATACCACGGTCGATCCGCAGCGTATCCTGACCGAAGCCGCCATTTTTGCAGATAAAACCGCGGTGGACGAGGAAACCGTTCGCCTGCGCAGTCATTTGGATCAGCTCGCGTTGATGCTGGCGGAGGAAAAGCCGGTGGGCCGCAAGTTGGATTTTCTGGTGCAGGAGATGAATCGCGAGGCCAATACCATCGGTTCTAAGGCCAATGACACCACAATGGCCAATCTGGTGATCGGGCTGAAGGCTGAAATCGAGAAAATCCGCGAACAGATTCAGAACATCGAGTAACGGGGGGACGAGATGAAGCTCATCAATATCGGTTTTGGCAATATGGTTTCGGCCAGCCGGCTGGTTGCAATTGTCAGCCCGGAATCCGCGCCGATCAAGCGTATTGTGCAGGAGTCTCGCGATCGCGGCGTACTGATTGACGCGACCTATGGCCGGCGCACACGTGCGGTGCTGATTACAGACAGCGACCATGTCATTCTTTCGGCGCTTCAGCCGGAGACCATTGCCGGCCGCACAATAACCAGCGAAGAGGAGGAAGACGATGCATAAAAAGGGGCAGCTTTACGTATTTACCGGCCCATCCGGTACCGGAAAAGGCACGATTCTGGGCCGCGTACTGGCGGAGGACCATAACGTATTTCTCTCGGTTTCGGCTACGACCCGTGCGCCGCGTGAGGGCGAGCAGGATGGCGTGCACTACTACTTCCTGACGAAACCGGAATTTGAGAAAAAAATTGCGCAGCATGCTTTTCTTGAGCATGCGCAGTATGTAGACAACTACTACGGAACGCTGGAAGCGCCGGTCAACGAGCAGCTTTCTGCCGGACGCGACGTGGTGCTTGAAATCGAAGTGCAGGGCGCGATGCAGATCCATGAAAAGCGTCCGGATGCTGTCATGGTGTTCGTGGCGCCGCCGTCGCTGGAGGAGTTGGAAAATCGTCTGCGCGGCCGCGGTACCGAGTCCGAGGATAAAATCCGCGGACGAATGGAGACCGCCCGGCATGAGATGACCTATGCCGATCGGTTTGACTATGTGATTGTCAACGACGATTTGGACACTGCGGTGCGCGATCTGCTCGCGATTTTTACCGCTGAGCGCTGCCGCAATAAATAAACAAACCAAAATCTTTTGATAAAACGAGGTAATGAACTATGCTGAAACCTGCTATGAACGAACTGATGAAACGTGTTGGCAACCGCTATCTGCTGGTCAATCTGGCCGCACAGCGCGCCCGTGATATTTCGCAGGAGTCTGAGGAGAGCGGCAATCCGCTGCCGGATAAGGCGGTCAAGCTGGCGCTCGATGAAATCGCGGCCGGCACGATTGTTTACAAGCCCGGCCCGAAGGCGGAAGAGCCGCAGATTCCTGTGATGCGTGACCTGTCCTCGGGACTGGACATTGATCTGGACTTTGACGATGCACTGCTCGATGACGAGGACATCTCCGCGGAGGATGACGAGGAGCAGTAATATGACGAGCCTGCAGGGAAAATCGGTTGTTTTATGTGTGACCGGCGGCATCGCGGCATATAAAGCAGCCGATCTGACCTCGCGCCTCAAGAAAAAGGGTGCCGAGGTCTTTGCTATTATGACGCAGTCGGCGACCGAGTTTATCACACCGCTGACGCTGGAGGTGCTGTCGGGCAACCGCGTAATTACCGATATGTTCAACCGCGATTTCCCGTGGGAGGTCGAGCATATCTCGCTTGCAAAACGGGCGGATGTGTTCGTGATTGCGCCTGCAACCGCAAATATTCTCGGCAAAGCAGCGCACGGCATTGCGGATGACATGGTGAGCACTACGCTCATGGCGACGAAAGCGCCGCTGGTCATCGCGCCCGCAATGAATACCGGCATGTATGAGAATCCGGTTGTACAGGAAAATCTCGCGATTCTGCGGGCGCGCGGAGCACGTATTGTTGAGCCTGCGAGCGGCAGACTGGCTTGCGGTGATACCGGACGCGGCAAACTGGCCGATCCGGAGGATATCGTGCGTGAAATTGAGCGTGCGGCAACCGTGCAGGATCTGGCTGGGCTGTCGGTGCTGGTGACTGCCGGGCCGACCCGCGAGGCGATGGATCCGGTACGCTTTCTGTCCAACCATTCCACCGGAAAAATGGGCTACGCCATTGCGGAAAGCGCACTTGCGCGCGGCGCAAAGGTTACGCTGGTTTCTGGGCCGGTTGCGCTCGACCCGCCTGCTGGCGTGGAGGTTGTACCGGTTACTTCGGCGTGCGATATGCGTGACGCGGTGATGGAACGTCTGGATACCATGGATTGGGTCATCAAGGCGGCTGCGGTGGGCGATTACCGTCCGGCGCAGGTTGCGGATGATAAAATGAAGAAGAAAAACAGCGAGCTTTCGGTAGAACTGGTGCGCAATCCGGATATTTTGGCCGAAATCGGCAGCAAAAAGCGTCCGGAACAGCTGGTTTGTGGGTTTTCGATGGAGACCCGCGACCTCGTGGACAATTCCCGCGCCAAGCTGGAGAAAAAGAACTGCGATATGATGGTTGCAAACAACCTGAAAACCGCGGGAGCGGGCTTTGCGCATGACACCAACGTGGCGACGTTGCTGTACCGCGATGGCACAGCCGAGCCGCTGACGCTCATGCGCAAGGACGATCTGGCCGATATCGTGCTTGACCGTCTGCTTGCCATTTCGCAGAAAAAGGAACATTAAATGCCCGATCGGATTTGTGCGGTCGCCGTGGATGCTGCGACCTTTGCAATCGACAAACTGTATGATTATTTGCTGCCTGCCGATTTGGATGAGGGCGCAGCGGTTGGCAGCCGCGTGTTGGTGCCGTTCGGCAGGGCAAATAAACGCTCGGAAGGCGTGATTCTGGCCTTTCGGGAGGATGCTTCGCGGGAAAAACTCAAGGCAATCTGCGAAGTGCTCGATGATAAGCCGGTACTGGATGGGTTCCAGCTCAAGCTGGCCGCATGGATGCGCGAGCATCTGTACTGCACTTATTATGAATGCATCCGCACGCTCCTGCCGGTCGGTTTGTGGTTCAAACGCAAGGACACATATACCCTGGAAGCCGATGCACAGACTGTGCAGGCGCTGGCAGAGGAAGGCTTTGGCCGCCTGCTTTCGGTATTTTTTGAGCAGGGACAGAGCCGTA
>JBJDZO010000342.1:0-1166 GCA_051868095.1 Butyricicoccus sp.
AATTATACGTCGCCTTTTGGGATGGAGTGCTTTTTCGCGTTTCGGTTGTGGTTCTGATTCTCCCGCGTGATAGGTGTCTGTCCATGACATTTTTCCATGCGGGCTTTCTTGTTATCCGGCTGACTGTCCTTCGGCATTGGAATTCCTCCTTCGCTGATTGGCTTGCGCCTGTAATTCATCAAAGGTTGTGATTTCGCAGTCATACAGTTCTTGCTGCACCGAGGAGGGCAGCGTCTGAAAGTATTCCCAAGCGGTCAGGTCCTGATCGAGCAGGTCGGTCAGGCACAAGTGAACATGATTCATGGCAGCGATCCTCAGTGAGCGGCTTGGTTATCGCCGCGCAGTTCATGGAACACTTTATGCGGCTGCCGTGTGCCGTCCATAACGATTGGGCGGGCTTTTTCGCCGTGTCTGGCGTGCCCCTGAATCAGCGGCACAGGTTCGGTCTGATTCTTGGGAAAGTGAGTTTTGCGGTTGCTTTCGGTACCGTGCGGCTCGCTCGGATCGGGTCGCCGCATGCCTGCTTTGGCCATATCAATCACCTCGTCGATAGTATTTGAGAAACGGCGCACTGTCATACCGGAAAAATCAGACACCCCGGCGGGAGTATGGCATAGAATGAAAGCAGGCAGACTATGCATGGAGGTGAGAACAATGGGTTTCTTCCGGGAACTGGTGCGCGCGCGGGAGATGGAGCTGGCGCGGATCAAGCGCTGGCGTATCAAAGAAAAATCGAAAAAGTGACGGAAAAGCCCCGGCATAAGGCCGGGGCTTGCGATTTACGCGAGAATTTCTTTCAACGCGGCGAACAGAGCGTCCATTTCAGCATCCGTGCCGATGGTGATGCGCAGGTGATTGTTTACGCGCGGCAGGTTGAAGTAGCGCACGAAAATCTTACGCGCTTTGAGGGCATCAAAGATTTCCTTGGCAGGCATTTTGGAATGGGTAGCCAGCACGAAATTGGAACAGCTGTCCAGCACTGTGAAGCCGAGCGCACGCAGCGCTTCGGTGGAACGCGCACGGGTTGCAATAATTTTTGCGCAGGTGTCGCGGAAATATGCGTCATCCTCAACCGAAGCTGCGGCAGCTTCCAGCGTTACCATGTCCATGGTGTAGGAGTTGTACGAGTTCTTGACCGCTTCGAGGGTCGCAATCAGCGACGGATT
>JBJDZO010000342.1:1266-6914 GCA_051868095.1 Butyricicoccus sp.
ACCACGCCGCCGTTTTCGCGGGCATAATCCTCCGGATGGATTCGATAGTTTTCGTCAACCGGCACGGTTTCATACGGCGTGCGGAACAGCGAACACCAGACCGGATAGAACGAATAAGTCAGATCGGGGAACAGGATGGGCTTGTCCGAGCAGAAAAACGCCTGAAAGCACAGCGCAAGCACGTCATCCGAGCCATTTCCCATAAAAATCTGATTTTCCGCAACATCAAAATGCTTCGCGAGCGCGGAGCGCAGCACACCGGAATTTGCGTCCGGATATTTGCGCAGACGATCGGCCGCGAAGCCGTGCAGCATCTCGGTGACGCGCGGGGACGGGGCATAGGGGTTCTCGTTCGCGTTTAATTTAATGATATCCGGGTCTTTGGACTGTTCGCCGGGTACATACGGATCAATCCGGCGCAGCTTGTCCTGCCAGGGCTTGTTCATAGCAGTCACCTCACGGAGAATTTTATTACGATTAAGATTTTAACATGATAAAGCGTGACAGTCAATAGAAAAAGCCAAAATCCAACAGAATCCCCCGAAACTGATCGAAAAATCGTACAAATGTTGCAATTTTGGGAAGGCACTGGTATAATAAGCATATTGATTCCCATAGAAAGGGGGCGTCTGCCATGTATCAGCCTTTGGCAGACCGCATTCGTCCGCAGACACTCGACGATGTGGTGGGGCAGGCCGAGCTGCTTCGGCCGGGCGGCATCCTGCGCCGTGTGATTGAAAACGGCCAGATTCCGAATATGATTTTCTACGGCCCATCGGGCGTGGGCAAAACCACAGTCGCGTCCATCATCGCCAAACAGACCGAGCGCAAGCTGTACCGCCTGAACGCGACCACGGCTGCAATTGCGGATATCCGGCGCATTATCGACGAGCTGGATACCTTTCTTGCGCCCAACGGCGCGCTCGTGTATCTGGATGAGATTCAGTATTTCAACAAAAAGCAGCAGCAGAGCCTGCTGGAATTTATCGAGGACGGCCGCATGACGCTGATTGCGTCCACGACCGAAAACCCGTATTTCTATGTTTATAATGCCGTGCTCAGCCGGTGCACGGTGTTCGAATTCAAGCCGGTCGAGCCGGACGAAATGCGCCGTGCGGTGCGCCGTGCGCTGGGCATTGCTCTCGAAGGGCGCGGGATCACGGTCGGGGATGGAGTCACGGACGCGATTGCAACCGGCTGCGGCGGGGATGTGCGCAAGGCGCTCAATGCGGTCGAGCTGCTCAGCGACAGTGTACAGGACGGCGGCACCATCTCACTTGACGATGCGTTGGAGGTCTCACAGCGCTCCAATATGCGCTATGACCGCGATGGGGACGGGCATTATGATATCCTATCCGCGCTGCAAAAATCGGTGCGCGGCTCCGACCCGGATGCGGCGCTGCATTACCTGGCCCGCCTGCTCGAAGCCGGGGATATGATTTCGGCCGCCCGGCGCATGCTGGTCATGGCGAGCGAGGATGTGGGGCTTGCCTATCCGCAGGCTGCCGCCATTGTCAAAGCATGTGTGGACTCGGCGTTCCAGCTTGGCATGCCCGAGGCGCGCATTCCGCTGGCGCAGGCAATCGTTTTGATGGCGACCGCCCCTAAATCCAATTCGGCCATCAACGGCATTGACGCAGCGCTGGCCGACGTGCGCCACGGCAACTATGGCGATATCCCGGCGCATCTCAAGGACTGCCATTATTCAGGTGCCGCCAAGCTGGGCCGCGGCTTGACCTACCAGTATCCGCATACGTATCCAAACCATTGGGTGGAGCAGCAGTACCTGCCGGACGAGCTGGTGGGCCGTATCTATTATGAATACGGCGAGAATAAGACCGAGCAGGCCGCGCACGCGTACTGGGAACGGGTGAAGGGAAAAAACTGATAAGAAGAGAGGACAATCCATCGAAAAGCACAATCTGGATCGGTATTTTGACGGGCAGATGTTTGATGCATACCGATATTTCGGCGCGCAGCATACCAGAGAAGGTGTCGTGTTCCGCGTATGTGCGCCGCATGCGCAGCGCGTAACACTGATCGGCGAATGGAATGGCTGGAATGAAATCGAGATGATTCGTACCGATGAGCGCGGCGTTTACACGATCTGTTTGGATGCGGCGCAGCCGGGGCAGCTCTATAAATATCGCGTCTATGAGGGTGGGGAAGGCCGTGTGCGCGACCGCGCCGATCCCTTTGCCCGGCAGACCGAGCTTCGTCCGGGTACGGCATCGGTGATACCGCCGCGGGAACGTCAGCATTTCACCGACAAGGCATGGCGCGACGCGCAGAACGGCAGCCATTACGATCGTCCGCTGAATATTTACGAGCTGCATGCCGGCTCATGGCGCAGACATGCGGATGGAACCGTGTATGGGTATCGTGAGTTGGCCGCGCCGCTGATCCAGTACTGCAAGGAGCATTTTTATACCCATGTCGAGTTCCTGCCGCTGGCTGAGCACCCGTTTGACGGCTCGTGGGGCTATCAGGTGAGCGGCTATTTCAGCATTACCTCGCGCTATGGCACGCCGGACGATTTCCGCTGGTTGGTGAATGAACTGCACAAGGCGCGCATCGGCGTCATTATGGACTTTGTGCCTGTACATTTTGTCCCGGACGATTACGCGCTTTTTGAATTCGATGGCACGGCGATGTACGAATACGACCACGAAAGCGGCCTGTCGCACAGTGAATGGGGCTCGTGTAATTTCGATTTTTCCAAGCCGATGGTACGGTCATTTGTGCAGTCGGCAGCCGATTTCTGGCTGAGCGAATGCCATGTGGACGGTCTGAGGTTTGACGCGGTACGCAATCTGATTTATATTCAGGGTGATGAGGCGCGCGGCGAAAACAGCGCAGCGATTGCGGCACTGAAGCAGCTCAATGCCGGGCTGAAGGCGCGTCATCCACACGCGCTGCTCATCGCCGAGGACTCGACCAGTTTCCTGAAGGTCACGGCGCCGGTCGAATACGATGGCCTTGGCTTTGACTACAAATGGGATCTTGGCTGGATGAATGACACGCTGTCTTATTTTGCATTGCCGCCTGCCGAGCGCCCGCAGAACCATCATCGGCTTACCTTCTCGATGAGCTATTTCTACAACGATTTGTTTCTGCTGCCGCTGTCGCACGATGAGGTCGTGCACGGCAAAAAGACCATTCTCGATAAAATGTGGGGGTCTTACGAGCAGAAATTTGCCCAATGCCGCACATTATATCTCTATTTATACACCCATCCAGGCAAAAAGTTGAATTTTATGGGCAATGAACTGGGTTCCTTCCGTGAGTGGGACGAAAAGCGCGAGCTGGACTGGCAGCTTTTGGGCTATCCGGTACATTCAGGATTCGACCGCTTTTTGATCGGCCTTGCAGGACTGTATCGTTCGTGTCCGGCGCTGCACGAAGGGGAATATCATTCGGGCTGCTTCCATTGGTTAGAAGCGGACGATACCGAGCACTCGGTGTATGCCTACGAACGCGCTGCGGGCGGCGACCGACTGCTCACGGTGCTCAACCTGTCCGATCGTGCGTATCATCCGTATACGCTGCATTTTGATGGTCCGGTGACACTGCGCGAGCTGGTCAATTCCGATTATATCCACTACGGCGGCACGGGCGACACCAACGAAGCCCGCATTGATGCACAGATGCAGGACGGTCGATGGATGGCAGAGGTGCAGCTTGCTCCGTTCGGCGGTTGTATTTTCCGCGTCACGGCGGGGTGACGAAGTCGGTGGCGATGTACTTGGTTTTGCAGCACGGCGGGGTAAACACCCATTGATCGATATGGCCGTCTTCGATGAAATACCGCAATGTGGGCGGCGGTCCGACCGGACGGCGCAGCACATCGATCACATTCAGCTTGATTTTCATTCGCTCCGGCAGGATAGATTTGATATATACCGAAACGCGGTCGCCCTCGCGCAGACCAGTGCGCCGTTCGGCCAGCCCGGATAAATTGGGTGCGAGTTCGATGAAAATACCGTAGGGTTCCATGCTGCGCACAATGCCCTGCACGGTTTCCCCGGCGTGAAATAGAGCGGCGTTCTGTGCCCAGGTGCCGAGCAGTTCGCGGTGGGTGAGATGAATGCGTCGGGCGGCCGGGTCGGTGCCGAGCACAGCGGCGTGAATCATTTGCCCGCAGGAAAACCGCTCCCGCGGATGGAAAATGCGCGAAACAGAGATATTTTCGATGCCGATAAAGGATACGACGCCGCATCCTACGTCCACAAACGCGCCGAACGGCTCCAGATGGGTCACGCAGGCCGGGATGACGTCGCCCGGGCGCAGATTGGCCAGCAGCCACGCCAGTGCACGTTCCTGTGCCAGACGGCGGGAAAGCAGGACACGCCCTTCTTCGACCTCGGTCACAACAAAGCACACCGGTTTGCCCACCCGGGATAAGATTGCAATTTCGCGTGTTTCGCCGGATTCGATGCCGAGTGCGCATTCATTTCGCGGAATAATCCCATAGGTTTCGCCGAGTCGCACAATCAGGTTGTGTCCCGGATCGCAGGATACCGCGATGCTTTCTACAATCGTGCCGGTATCCCGCGCTGTGCGCAGCCCGGCAGGTGACCGGGTCAGTTCCTTGTTCTGTCTGTCCTCCAGCCGGACGCCTTCGGGCATATATTTTTCTTTCATGCACAAACCTCCTTTGCAGCGACCGGCCTCCCGGCCGCGCTCTTTTCCTGCACGATGCTATTACTATATGCATGGCTGGACAGAATGAGCACGAAATTTGGTTAAAAAACCGGCGAAAATGTGGTATACTAAAAAAGAACAAAAGGACGGCGGCGATGTGCCGCGGACAAGGAGGCATGCAATGGATATTCGGCTAGGTGATAAGCTGACCATGAAAAAAGCCCATCCGTGCGGCAGCAAGCAGTGGCTGGTGCTGCGCGTGGGGATGGACTTCCGACTGCGCTGCTGCGGCTGCGGGCATGAGGTGATGATCCCGCGCAGTAAGGCGGAGAAAAATATCCGTTTGGTGGAAAGGGAGAATGCAACATGTTGATCGATGGCAAACAGATGCACATTCAGATTACCAAGGGCCAAATCGGACGGTATGTCATTCTGCCGGGTGATCCCGGACGGTGCGAAAAAATTGCGCAGTATTTCGACAATCCCAGAAAACTGGCTGCGAACCGTGAGTATACGCTCTATACCGGCGAGCTGGACGGCGTACCGGTCGGCGTGTGCTCGACCGGCATCGGCGGCCCGTCAGCAGCGATTGCGCTTGAGGAGTTGGTCGAGTGCGGTGCGGATACCTTCATCCGGGTCGGTACGTCAGGCGGTATGCAGGATGACGTACTTGCGGGCGATCTTTGCATTGCAACTGCGTCCATTCGGCAGGAAGGGACCAGCCGGGAATATCTGCCGATTGAATTTCCGGCGGTTGCGAACTTCGATATCGTTCTTGCGCTGCGCGATGCAGCGGCAAAGCTGGGCTACCGGTATCATACCGGCGTCATCCAGTCCAAGGACAGCTTTTACGGAGAACTGCGCATGCATCGACAGGCCATTGCGGATGAGCTGATGGCCAAATGGAAGGCGTGGAAGGCCGGCGGTGCGCTGACCAGCGAAATGGAAACCGCTGCGCTGTTTATTGTCAGTGCGACACTAGGTGTGCGCTGCGGCGCGGTACT
>JBJDZO010000343.1:0-1580 GCA_051868095.1 Butyricicoccus sp.
TCTGTTTTGCATATCGCACCTCAGACCATTCAATCGGCCGCATAATAACCGCCCACATCCACGCCGAGGTCACAGGTATATACCCATTCAACCACATCGCCGTCTTTGAGCTGATAGCGGCTGCATCCATAGTTCGGGAACCAGCCGTTGACCTTATACATCCAGCCGGACAGTTCGCCGCAGTCAAATTCATACAGATTATGAATGCCTTCGATATAAGCGCTGTTATAGATCGGTGTATTCTCAAACTCCATGTGAATTTTGGCTTTTTTCATCTCACGCTGGAGTACATTGAACACACTTTCTCCCTCGTAGAATGTCACCTGCGTCATCGGAAAGATCACGCCGTCCTCCGGCACCAGTTCGACCTTTTCCGGGTCCAGCCAGCCGATATTGTTCAGAATGGTATCACAGCGCACCGACAGCGTACAGGTCAATGCCGTGTCTGTAATGACCGCGTCCTGCGGCTCCACCGGAATCGGTTTGCCCTCCGGCACCGGGTCGGTCATGTATTTGTCTTTGCCGGTGCTCGGGTCGATGACCATACCCTGTGATTCCGAATAGCTCTCGCTGCCCTTCTCGGTGCCCGGTGACGAACCGCCTGCGATTTCCGCCGCCGCCGCGAGCTTTTCGCTCGCGTTCATACCGCCTTCCGCGCCGCCGGGACGTTCTTCGATCTTCGTTCCGGCTTCTTCCTTGACCGGAGGTTCGGCTGCCGCCGGCTGTTCGGCTGCCTCCGGAGCGCTGGCCGATGCTTCTGCGCTGCTGTCCGCCGGGTTTTCTGCACTGCTGCTCCCTGCCACAGAAACCGAACCTTCCTGCTCAGAGGAAGCCGCGCCGCTTGCTGCTGCGGATTGCTCCGGCAGCCCCTGAAGACCCGGTGCGCTGCCGCCATACCAGAACGCTCCCGCAAGCACTGCAAGAATCAAAAGCGGAACAATCACCTTCCATTTATGCGTTTTCCACCACATAAAACAGCCCCCTTACAGCAGTTCTGCTCGTCCAAGCATATTGAACAGCATCTGCGCAATTTCACCGCGTTTTATCGCGGTTTTCGGCTGGATTTCCAGCGCATCGTCATCCAGAATACCACTCTGATAGCAGAACGCGAGTGTTTCGCGTGCCCACTCATTGGTCTGTACATAATCGGTAAACTGTGCCAGCATATCGCGCACCGCCGCAGAATCCATCTCGGTATTCATACCGCACAGCCCCGCCGCACGGGCAACCATGGCCGCGGCTTCCTGCCGGGTGATTGTGCCGGACGGGTGGAAGGTTGCCGCCGACGTGCCGGAAACAATGCCATAGCTGTACGCCGTGCCGATGTACGGCGCATACCATGCGCTTGCCGCTACGTCAGTAAACTGGCTGTTCGCTTTCGGTGTCAGACCGAGTGCGTTTACCACGATGGTTGCAAATTCTGCGCGGGTCATGCTGCCATTTGGATCAAACGTCGTCTCGGTTTTGCCATGGACGATCCCGCGTGCGGCGAGTGCTTCAATCGCGGCCTGATTCTCATGCGCAGCCGTGACATCCGTAAAGGTTCTTCCCTCCGCCGTGACGGGCAGTTTCTTCACATC
>JBJDZO010000344.1:0-6909 GCA_051868095.1 Butyricicoccus sp.
CGCGCTTCATCGATCCAGTCGCGGTCGAAATTCACCTCATCATTGAACAGCTTGCCGTCGAGCGCAATAAACGAACCAAATGCATCAGCGGCAAACAAAACGCCGTTCGTCGTGTCAAATGTCACCATTGCCTCCGGCCAATGCACCATCGGCGCGGCGACAAAAGTCACTGTATGTTTGCCAAAGGTATAGGTATCGCCTTCCGCAACCTCAATCAGTTCATGGCCATCGATCTGGAAGCCAAACTGACGCATCAGCATAAAGGCTTTCGCAGTGCTGATGACCTTGACCTGCGGATACCGCAGCAGAATTTCTTCAATCGAAGCACCGTGATCGGGCTCCATGTGGTTGATTACCAGCACATCGAGCGGCTTACCGTTCAGGAGATATTCGATGTTCTCCAGCATCTGCCGGCAGGCAGACCAGTCAATGGTGTCAAACAGGACACTCTGTTCGTCCAGCAGCAGATAGGAATTGTAGGACACACCCTTGGGAATCGGATGGATATTTTCAAACAGAGCCAGGCGATGATCATTCGCGCCTACCCAGTACAGATCGTCCGTAACCTTTCTTACGCAATACATGGTCAATCCTCCTTGATACGAAATGGAATTGGTACAGTTCGGAGCCGTCAGGCTTCGATGAAATGTTCTTTCGCCTCAGCACACTCCGGGCATACCCAGTCCACAGGCAGCTTTTCAAAGGTCGTACCGGGCGCAACATCCGCATTCGGGTCGCCCGCTGCCGGATTGTATTCGTAGCCGCAGCCGCTGCATACATAGGTCTTGTACGGCGGACGTTCCTTCTTCGGCGTGGCGCGTTTCATCTTCTGCATGGGCGGTGCGGGCTGCTTTTCGCCGGTGTCCAGTGCATCCGCCAGCAGCGGCAGAATCTCCAGCACATCACCGACAATGCCATAATCACAGTTTTTGAAAATCGGCGCGTTGGGGTTCTTGTTGATGGCCACAATCGTGGAAGCGTCCTTGATTCCCTTCAAATGCTGAACTGCGCCGGAAATACCGCAGGCAATATACAGATTTCCCATGAATTTCTGACCGGACATGCCAACATAGCGATCAATCGGGACATAGCGCAGGGTTTCTGCGACCGGACGGGAGGAACCGACTGCGGCGCCGGCCGCCTGAGCCAGCCGTTCGATCAGCGCCATATTTTTCTGTTCACCGATGCCCTTGCCTGCGCTGACAACGCGCTCCGCCTTGGTGATCGGGGTATCAATCGGAATGCCTACGGTAAAGTCATGGCCGTCCTTCTTCAGATTTTCAACCAGCGTATTCACGCGCTCCTGTGCCGAACCTTCCTTGAGGATCATCTTTTTCCGGGCGCCGGTGATTGGGCCGCTCTTTTGCAGAACCGGGGCGGATGCTTCCTTGGGCGCCTTGCCCAGAATATGCGAAGCGATGACGACGCGCTGGATTTCGTTCGTGCCTTCATAAATGGTCGTAATCTTGGCGTCACGATACATCCGTTCAACATCCATGCCCTTCAGGAAGCCGGTGCCGCCGTAAATCTGAACCGCGTCGTTGGTGACTTCAAGCGCGATATCAGAAGCATACTGCTTGGCCATAGCCGATTCCATGCCATACGGCTCATGATGCTCTTTCAGTTCCGCCGCGCTGTAAATCAGCAGACGGGCACAGCGAAGCTTGGTTGCCATATCCGCGATTTTGAAGGAAATTGCCTGCTGGAAAGCAATCGGTTTGCCGAACTGGACGCGCTCCTTGGCATATTCCACCGCGCTTTCAAACGCGCCCTGCGCGATGCCAAGCGCCTGCGAAGCGATGCCGATGCGGCCGCCGTCCAAGGTTGCCATGGCAATCTTAAAGCCCTGGCCTTCCTTGCCGAGCAGATTCTCTTTCGGAACCTTTACATTATTGAAAAGCAGCTGTGCGGTGGCCGATGAACGGATGCCCATCTTATCGTAATGGTCGCCAAACTCAAAGCCTTCCCAGCCCTTTTCGACAATGAATGCACTGATTCCGCGGGTGCCGATGCCGGGCGTTGTGACGGCAAATACCACATAGGTATCCGCTTCACCGCCGTTGGTGATGAAAATTTTCTCACCATTCAGCAGATAATAATCGCCCTGCAGCACCGCAGTGGTTTCCGTGCCGCCGGCATCCGAACCGGCATTGGGTTCGGTCAGACCAAAGGCGCCGATTTTTTCGCCTTTTGCAAGAGGAACCAGATATTTCTGCTTCTGTTCTTCGGTGCCGAACGCGAAAATCGGCCACGAGCCCAGAGAGACATGGGCTGACAAAATAACGCCCGTGCCGCCATCGACGCGGGACAGTTCTTCCACCGCAATCGCATAGCTGATGACATCCAGCCCCGCGCCGCCATATTCCTTTGGATAGGGAATGCCCATCCAGCCGTTCTTCGCCATCTGCTGAACAACTTCCCGAGGAAAATGATTTTCTTTGTCCCAAAGGAAAGTATAGGGCTTTACCGCGGTTTCGGCAAATTTTCGGATTTGTGCGCGGAAATCCTCATGTTCCTGTGTTGTCCTGAAGTTCATACCGGTTCCTCCTCATATCATGTATTTGCGTGTGCAGAAAAGACAGACTGTACTTGCCCCTCAAACGGTAACCGCCCCTGAAATAAGCATGTTTGTACAATTTGCATACTATAAGCAAGATAATTTCATCTATCTTTGGATATATTGTATCATTATGGAGAATTTTGTTCAATGTCTAAGCGGAAATATCCTGAATTTCTCTTCTTCGCATAAAATAAAACATTTAAATTTATGCGAAGTGCGGAAGTGGGCCGACTTTTGGGGCTGTTTTGTCCATATACCGAGAAAAATAGCCACTGTAAATTGGAGCTTTTCTGCTCACATGGAAAAATTAGCTTTGGTTATGGGCAGAGGCGCGAACCACAGAAAATTTTTTGCCTCCGGTCTGCTTGCGATTGTGAAAGCCGGGTGCTATAATAACGACAGTAAGCGTCCTCTAATTCAAGGGTCGTCATGAAATCATATCGGAACAGGGAGGAAAAAAATGGATAACAAAGTTGCAGCTTTGCTGAACGATCAGATCAACAAAGAATTTTATTCGGCGTATTTGTATCTGGATATTGCGAATTTCTATGCGCAGAAGGGACTGGACGGTTTCGCAAACTGGTATGAAATTCAGGCAAAGGAAGAGCAGGATCATGCGATGCTGATGTATCAGTACCTGCATAACAACGGTATTCCAGTCACGCTGGAGGCGATTGCAAAGCCGGATAAGGTATTTGAGACGCTGATGGATCCGCTGAAGGCCGGTTTGGAGCATGAGAAGTATGTAACTTCGCTGATCAATGCGATTTATGAGGCGGCTCAGGCAGCAAAGGACTTCCGCACCACGCAGTTCCTCGATTGGTTTATCAAAGAACAGGGCGAGGAAGAGAAAAACTCCAACGATCAGATCACCAAGATGGAGCTTTACGGCAACGATGCCCGCAGCCTGTACATGCTGAACAGCGAGCTTGCTGCACGGGTTTATTCTGCCCCGTCGCTGGTACTGTAAAAAGCACCGGACCTCGGAGCGGCGTGGTCGTAAGACAGCAAAATCAAAAAAATAGTAAACACCTTGTGTTTTCAAGGGATGCGGTGTGGCTTCGGTCGCGCCGCTTCTTTTTGTTTGGAACGCTACAAAATAAGCCCGGACATTCCGATGACCAGGCTGTCAGTCTGTATGTACGTGCTTTTTAGGTATCCGCTCAATAATTTCCCGGCTATACAAGGCAGCGTAAGGTGGGATAATAGTCCATACATCAAAGGCATGCATTTTTCACAAGATGGTTGATGATAAAAGATGAACCGTTTTGCAATATGACGAAAAATAAAGGAAAAAATCGTCAAAATGCCCCTTGAAACAAAGTATAGAATCCGTATACTAGAATTAGAATCATTCTAAACAGGGCAGGGATGATGCAGGGTGACAAAGTATGAAAAATCCATTTATGAGATCATCCGGACATCCCATGAGCATTTGACAGTCTGTCAGATTTTTCAAAAGCTCAGAGAAACCTGTCCGAACGTTGCGCAGGCAACCGTCTACAACAATCTCAACAGACTGTGGAAGGACGGATTCATCCGCAAGGTTTCCATGGAAGGGATGCCGGATCGATACGATACCATTCAAAAGCATGATCATCTGATCTGCCGAAACTGCGGCAGAATTTCAGATATTTCTCTGAATGATCTGACCGGTTCTCTGCGCGATCAGCTGGGACAGGATTTCCTGTTCTATGATCTGAAGGTGTATGATCTTTGCCCGGCATGCCGGAAAAAGACCCTTCCGGACGAATGAGAATGGGATCAGGTCATCTTTGGGATTGGCCGAATGGGAGAGTGGTAAAGGGGAAATATGGAATCTAAAAGAACAGAATTCACGCATAGCGGATAAAATGAGAAAACACAGGTGATGTTATGGCAATTTATCGATGCAGAATCTGCGGTACGATTTATGACGAGGACAAGAAGGGCAAACCGGTTTCGGAGCTGACAGGCTGCCCGGTATGCCGTATGCCAGTATCCAATCTGGAACCGGTGGAGCAGGCAGCGGATACGGCTGCCCCCAAAACCTATTCCGGCCCGCTGGACTACGACCGTGCGACGGCGCGGCAAGATGCATCCTGCCGCTATATGGCGGAAATTCACGAAATGGCAGTGACCGGAAAATCCATCAGCGCCGCGATGTCCACGCAGATGCCGGTGCCCAATTGGGACGATGTTTTGCTGCTGGGCGCGCAGCTCAATCCGGCGCCGCTGAACGACGACGACTTTGTAGACACGACCACCATCATTGGCCGGCACGCCAAAAAGCCGATGGTGCTGGAAAGCCCGATTTACATTTCCCATATGTCCTTCGGCGCGCTGTCCAAAGAGGTGAAGATTGCGCTGGCGAAAGGTTCGGCCATGGCGAAAACCGCGATGTGCAGCGGCGAGGGCGGTATCCTGCCGGAAGAAAAAGAAGCGGCCTATAAATACATATTTGAGTATATTCCGAACAAATACAGCGTAACGGATGAAAATTTGCGCACTTCTGACGCGATTGAGATCAAGATTGGCCAGGGCACCAAGCCCGGCATGGGCGGCCACCTTCCGGGCGAGAAGGTCACGGCGGAAATCGCGGCGATTCGCGGCAAGAAGCAGGGCGAGGATGTCCAAAGCCCGAGCAAATTCCCGGAGATCAACTCCAAGGAAGACCTGCGGGATATGGTGGAAATGCTGCGCAAACGGTCGGAGGGTCGTCCGATCGGCATCAAGATTGCCGCCGGAAACATTGAACATGATCTGGAACACTGCGTTTTTGCCGGTCCAGATTTCATTACGATTGATGGCCGGGGCGGTGCAACCGGCTCCAGCCCGCTGATGCTGCGCGAGGCAACAACGGTTCCGACGTTGTACGCGCTGAGCCGGGCGAGAAAATATCTGGACGCGGTTGGCTCGGATATCGCACTTGTCATCACCGGTGGACTGCGCGTGTCGGCGGACTTTGCCAAGGCATTGGCCATGGGCGCTGACGCGGTTGCCATCGCCAGCGCGGGCCTGATCGCGGCCGCGTGCCAGCAGTACCGGATCTGCGGCAGCGGCAGCTGTCCGATGGGTGTGGCAACGCAGGATCCTGAACTGCGCAAGCGGCTGAATGTCGACGCTTCCGCACAGAGAGTCGCAAATTTCCTGAATGTCTCGCTCAATGAGCTGCGGACGTTTGCCAGAGTGACCGGCAACCGTTCGGTACACGGCTTGTCGCAGAAGAATCTGATCACGCTCAGCCGGGATATCGCGGAATATACCGGCATCCGTCATGCGGGGCAGTCCGAAGCCCCGATGTATACAATTCCATCGAAAAAAGAACAGGAGGCATCTCAAATGAGTCAGTACAAGTGCAAGGTATGCGGTGAAGTGTTTGAGGTTAAGGATGGAGAAACCCCGGTTTGTCCGCTGTGCCGTTCGACGGGTGACAAGCTCGAGCAGATTTCTGCGGAGACCAAGAGCAAATATGCGGGAACCCAGACCGAGAAGAATCTTCATGCGGCTTTTGACGGCGAGTCGGGCGCCCGCAACAAGTATACGTATTTCGCTTCGGTTGCGAAGAAGGAAGGCTATGAGCAGATTGCAGCGCTGTTCCTGAAAACCGCGGAAAACGAGCGGGAGCATGCCAAAATGTGGTTCAAGGAACTGAACGGCATTGGCGATACCGCACAGAATCTTCTGGCGGCTGCGGAAGGTGAAAACTACGAGTGGACGGATATGTATGCCGGCTTTGCCAAGACCGCGGAGGAAGAAGGCTTCCCGGAACTGGCTGCCAAATTCCGCTTGGTCGGCGAGATTGAGAAGCACCATGAGGAGCGCTACCGTGCCCTGTTGAAGAACGTGGAGACAGCGGCTGTTTTCGAAAAGAGCGAGGTTAAGGTATGGGAGTGCCGGAACTGCGGCCACATCGTGGTTGGCACCAAGGCGCCGGAAATCTGCCCGGCCTGTGCACATCCGCAGAGCTATTTTGAAATCCACGAGGCAAATTATTGATCATAAATTGTCTGGTTCGTACTTATGAGAGCGGCAGGTGATTGGTCATGAAAAAGGACGATTACGGCTTTTATGGAAAAGGGATTGACGGATATGTCCATTACAAGCAGGCGTTTGATGAGACACAGAAGGAACGTCCCCGCAGCAGAAGAAGCGATCCGCCGCCGGCGAAGGACGATGGCAGTTTTGACCATTTCTTTACGTGGGTTCTTTCTCCGATCTTCCTCTTCATCTTCATTGTGATTCTTGCAAATATTTGATGTTTTATCGGTATGGAAAATCGCCCGCACGGCTGGTTTGTGCGGGCGATTTTTTGCGCCAAAATGAGATTGCCGCCGCAGACTGCGGCGCTTGACCCGGAAGAACAGATG
>JBJDZO010000345.1:0-6889 GCA_051868095.1 Butyricicoccus sp.
GATACAGGTATGCGCATATGCTTCAAACGGCACGCCGCGCTCCGGATCAAACGTAATCACCGCCCGCCAGAGCCCCAACATACCTTCCTGAATCAGATCATCGCCCTCCGCGCCCACGAGATAATATGCGCGTGCGCAGGTTTTGACCAGCCTGGAATAGCGGCTGACGAGCACTTCCACCGCATCGCTGTCTCCAGCCTTGGCGGCCGCGCACAATTCATTTTCGTTCATTTTGCCGATTTCCAGTCCCATTCGCTCGGTTCCAATTGTCATATTTTCTATAATTATATTATGCTTTCCGCATACTGTCAATACATTCTTGTTTTTATCGTTAATTCTGCGGAATATCTGACAGCATTTCTTGTGCAAAATGTACGATATTTTACTCTACCGTAACCGATTTTGCCAGATTTCTCGGCTTATCAACATCGCAGGAACGCTCCACTGCGATATAATATGCCAGAAGCTGGAGCGGAATAATGGACAGCGATGCGCTGAGTTCTGCCGGAACCTTGGGCAGACGCAGCACATAACTACAACAGGAGGTGTCACCATCGAAGTCCTCGCCGGTTACGAGCACAACTTCCGCGCCGCGGGACGCAACCTCACGGATGTTCGAGATGGTTTTCTCATACAGTTCAGGCTGGGTAGCCAGCGCAACTACCAGCGTACCTTCCTCGATCAGCGAAATCGTGCCGTGCTTCAGCTCGCCCGCCGCGTAGGCCTCACTGTGTACATAGGAAACCTCCTTGAGCTTGAGGGACGCTTCCATGGCAGCCGCATAGTCAAGCGTGCGGCCCAGATAGAACACGCTCGAACGATTTGCGTAGCGGGTTGCGATGAACTGCATCTGCTCCTTGGTCCCGAGCATTTCACCAATCTGCTCCGGCAGCTTGTAAAGCGCGTCACAGAATTCCTTTTCCTTCTCTGCCGTAATCGTGCCGCGCACGCTTGCCAGCTTGACAGCAAACAGATACAGCGCCGCAAGCTGCGCCGAATATGCCTTGGTGGTCGCAACCGCGATTTCCGGACCTGCCCACAGATACAGCACGCCGTCAGCCTCGCGTGCGATAGTCGAGGAAACGACATTGACGATCGCTACCGCATACGCGCCCGCCTGCTTGGCCTGACGCATAGCAGCCAGCGTGTCCGCGGTCTCACCCGACTGACTGATAATGATACACAGATCATCTGGCTCAACAATCGGGTTCTCATAGCGGAATTCCGACGCAACCCACGCAGTACAGCGCACGCGGCACAGCTTTTCGATGATTGAGCGGCCCACCATACCGGCATGCAGCGCCGAACCACAGCCAATGATGTGGATGTGCTTGGCATTCGCCAGACGCGCATCGGTCAGGCCTTCGTCCTCAAAAACGACCTTACCATCGTGGATACGCGGATGGATGGTACTCGAAACCGCCTTGGGCTGCTCCATGATTTCCTTGATCATGAAGTGCTCATAGCCGCCCTTTTCGGCCGCAGAAAGATCCCAGTTGACTTCCTGCACGGTCTTTTCGACCACGTCGCCGAAAGCGTTCATCACCGTAACCTTATCCGGGCGCACGATGGCAACTTCGCCGTCGTCGAGGATGATGTACTTACGGGTACGGGAAATGATGGCGGTGATATCGGACGCAATCATGTTCTCGCCCTCGCCAATGCCGATGACCAGCGGGTTGTCGCGGCGTGCAGCCACGATCTCATGCGGGTCATCCATAGAAACGACACCGAGCGCATACGAACCGCGCAGCATGCTGACCGCCTTGAGCACGGTCATCGCCAGATCCTCATGCTTGCCGGTGTGCAGGTAATCGACCAGATGGGCGACCGTTTCGGTGTCGGTTTCGGACTTAAATACGTAGCCGTGTGCTTCCAGACGGCTGCGCAGCTCCAAATAGTTCTCGATGATGCCGTTGTGAACGACGGCAATCTTACCGCTCGCGCCGCCGAGATGCGGATGCGAGTTGCGGTCGGACGGCTCGCCGTGGGTCGCCCAACGGGTATGGCCGATGCCGCAGCTGGCGGACAGGCCGCCCTCCTCGCGGATGCGTTCCTCCAGATTGGAAATACGGCCGCGGGACTTGACAACTTCAAGACCCTTATCGGTGAACGCTGCAATGCCTGCTGAGTCATAGCCACGGTACTCGAGGCTGTACAGTCCCTTAAGCAGAATGGGCACAGCGTTCTCCTGACCGGTAAAACCAACAATTCCACACATAATGAATGTCCTCCTAAATATACAAAAACACGATAACTTTCTAAAAAAGGGTATAAAAATAGTGCGTTATGCGTACTTCCTTGTTGCGGGATCGCTCCCGTGTTTTGAGAAGCCGCTGACGACCAACCCACTATCGGCCGAAGGGTCATCCGCCGAATCTTTCGATAAACCCTTACCTCGTCAACTGCGATACCGGATGCACCGCAGTCCTGGCGCTTATATATGCAGTTTTCCCGTTTTTTATCACCTCCGAAACCAAAAAAGTGTCAAAGGCAGGGCTGCGATTCATGGCCGCCCTGCCTATACATTTTTTATTATACAATAGACTCAATGGTTTTGGCAACACTTTTTGCCGCCGCTTCCACTTTTTCCGCATCCACGCCTTCTACCATGACGCGCACCAGCGCCTCGGTGCCCGACGCGCGCACCAGAATACGGCCCTCGCCCAAATTGCTTTCCGCTTCCTGAATCGCTCCCGCGACCTCCGGACGCTCGGCAATGGTTTTCTTTTCGCTGTTCGGCACCTTGACATTGATCATGACCTGCGGCCACGGCACAACCTCAGCCGCGATCTCTGAGCACTTCTTGCCGCTGTGTTTGAGGATATTCATGAACTGTACCGCGGTCAGCTGACCGTCACCAGTGGAGGCATACTCCAGAAAAATGACATGGCCGGACTGCTCGCCGCCCAGAATATAGCCCTTATCCAGCATCATTTCGAGCACATAGCGGTCGCCCACATTGGCGCACTCGATCTTAACGCCCATTTTCTTGGCATAGGCATGCAGACCCATGTTGGACAGCACGGTAGCGACGAATGCGCCGCCGCGCAGCTTGCCCTGCTGCTTCATGCGCGCCGCACAGACCGCCATAATGCGGTCGCCGTCGAGCACTTCGCCAGTCTCATCGACGATCAGGCAGCGGTCAGCGTCGCCGTCGAACGCCACGCCAAGGTCAAAATCGCCCTTGCGCACGCGCTCCTGCAGGTTTTCCAGATGGGTCGAGCCGCAGCCATCGTTGATGTTGATGCCGTCCGGCTCATAGAAGCGGTAATCGGCCTTGCACTCCATCAGACGCATCAGGCGGGTGATGGTGGTCGAGGACGCGCCGTTTGCGCAGTCCACTGCGACGCGCAGACCCGACAGGTCACCGTCGATGGTCTCCGCGATATGGTCGGTGTATTCCACAACCGGGTCAATCTTGCTTTTCAGCACGCGGCCCAGCTTGTCATGGCTGGCCTTAGGGACACGGTCGAAGTCGTCAATCAGCGCCTCGATCTGCGCTTCCAGTTCATCCGACAGCTTATAGCCGCTGCCCGCGAAAATCTTGATACCATTGTACTCGTAGGAATTGTGGCTCGCGGAAATCACGATGCCAGCATCTGCCTTATGCTTAATGGTCAGATACGCAATCGCCGGGGTCGGAATCACGCCAAGCGGCTCCACATCTGCGCCAACCGAGCAAATGCCCGCAATCAGTGCGTTTTCCAGCATATCCGAAGAAATACGGGTGTCCTTGCCGATGAGCAGCTTGGCCTTACCGCTCTGCTTGCGTTCCTCGGCCAGAATATGCGCGGCAGCCGCGCCGATTTTGAATGCCAGCATGGCATCCAGTTCCACGTTGGCGACGCCGCGGACGCCATCCGTACCAAAATATTTACCCAAAATAAACACCTTGCCTTATTTCATTTTTCCTCAGAAATGCTGCTGGCCGTCCGCCGGCTCCATTTTGAGGTGCTCATACGCACGCAGGGTCACACAGCGGCCGCGCGGCGTTCGGTTTAAGAATCCAATCTGCATTAAGTATGGCTCGTAGACATCTTCAAGCGTCACGGCCTCCTCGCCGATGGTCGCGGCGAGCGTTTCCAAACCTACCGGGCCGCCGTTATAGTTGACAATGATGCTTTTCAGCATCCGGCGGTCGATGTTGTCCAGACCAAGCGGGTCAATTTCCAGCGCTTTCAGCGCCATATCAGCGGTTTCGCGTGTGATGACACCATCCCCCTTGACCTGTGCGAAGTCGCGCACACGTTTCAGCAGGCGGTTGGCAATACGCGGGGTGCCGCGTGAGCGGCGGGCAATTTCGAGCGCACCGTCGTAGCGACTGTGTACCCCCAAAATCCCGGCCGAGCGGGTAATAATCTTTTCCAATTCCTCGGGCGTATACAGCTCCAAACGGAGCATGACGCCGAAGCGGTCACGCAGTGGTGAGGTCATCTGCCCCGCGCGCGTAGTCGCGCCGATGAGAGTAAATCGCGGCAGATCAAGCCGGATAGAACGTGCACTCGGGCCTTTGCCAATGATGATGTCAAGCGCATAATCCTCCATCGCGGGATAGAGGATTTCCTCCACGCTGCGGTTCAGACGATGAATTTCGTCGATGAATAAAATATCATTTTCACTTAGATTTGTCAATAGAGCGGCCAGATCTCCGGCCTTTTCAATCGCCGGACCGGACGTAATACGGATGTTCACGCCCATCTCATTGGCAATAATGCCGGCGAGCGTGGTTTTGCCCAGACCGGGCGGGCCATACAGCAGCGTATGGTCGAGCGGTTCCCCGCGTCGGCGCGCTGCTTCGATGAATACGGAAAGGTTTTCCTTGGCCTTGGTCTGGCCGATGTATTCGTCCATGGATTTGGGACGCAGGGAGTTTTCCGCCTCGTCATCCTTCATCTGGCGGCTGGAAACAATGCGTTCATCGTCAGCCATGTCGCCCGAAAATTCGATGCTCAATGTGTCACATCCTTACTGAATTGCCAGTTTCTTGAGGCAGTGCCGAATGATATCCTCGGCCTCCATGCCCGCGGTTTCCAGACCTTCCATGGCCATAAATGCCTCAGCCTGCGTATATCCGAGTACCATGAGCGCCGCAACCGCTTCCTGCACGTGATTCACCGTACCCGCTGCCGGCACCGCAATCGCTTCGGCCGCGCGTCCGGCCGCTCCTTCGAGCTGCCCCTTGCTCATCTTGTCGCGCAGTTCCAGCACGATACGCTGCGCAATCTTTTTGCCGATGCCGGGCGCCTGCGTCAGCAGCTTGGCGTCCTCGGTGATGATGGCCAGTGCAAGCTGACTGGGCGGTGCCACCGACAGAATGGCAAGCGCAGCCTTGGGGCCAACACCCGACACACTGAGCAGCATTTTAAAGCAGTTCAGTTCTTCCTGATCGGCAAACCCAAACAGATCCACTGCGCCCTCGCGGACATACAGATAGGTGTACAGTCGAGCGGTTTTGCCTGTTTTGAGCGCGCCGACTGTGTTCTGCGACGTATGGCAGGCATAGCCAACCCCGCCGCAGTCAATTACCGCGAGGCCCTGCTCCAGCACAGCCACACGGCCTTCTACATAATAAAACATTTATTTCTCCCATAAGTTCGACCGGCTGGAATGCCCGTGGCAGATGGCGATGGCGAGCGCGTCGGCCGCGTCATCCGGACGCGGGATTTTCTGCAATCCGAGCATGGAACGGGTCATCTCCATCACCTGCCGTTTTTCGGCTTTGCCGTAGCCAACCACCGATTGCTTGACCTGCGACGGCGTATAGGACACGGGATGCAGCCCCTTTTGTGCCAGCGCCAGCATAATCACGCCGCGCGCATGCGCGACCTGAATGCCGGTCGTGATGTTGTTGTTGAAAAAAAGCTCTTCCATTGCGACCTCGTCGGGATGGAAGGTATCGACCAGCGTGCAGATATCATCGTAAATCTCGCACAGACGCAGATGAAACGGCTGGCCGGGCGCGGTTTTGATCGCGCCGTACTGAATGGGGGTAAAACGGACGTTGTCGTATTTGACCACGCCGTAACCGGTGGTGCCATAACCGGGGTCCAGCCCGAGAATAATCATGCCGCCGCCTTCTTTGCTAATAGTCCATCATATTTTAGCATACTGCGCCTCTCTTTACAATGTGTAAAATGCGCAAAATACAGCCCGATCAAAATTGACCGGGCTTGCAGAACGCATTTTCAGTTAAAAATTTCGTCATTTTCCGGGCGGAACATGCGCTCGACACGCGCCCGCAGCACCGGATATCCTTCCAGCAGCGGGTCATCCCGCAGGATGGTTTCCGCTTCGTCACGCGCATCCTGCATCAGCTGCATATCGCCCGCAATATCCGCCATTTTCAGGCCGGGCAAACCGTGCTGCCGCTTGCCGAAAAAGTCGCCCGGGCCGCGCTGCGCCAGATCAGCGCGTGCAATTTCAAAGCCATCGTTCGTATCCACCAGAATTTTCAGGCGTTCGCGCGCCAGCTTGCCCTTGTCCGCGCCGAAAAAAATGCAGTAGGATTCCCGGTGTCCGCGGCCAACCCGCCCGCGGAGCTGATGCAGCTGAGACAGGCCAAACCGATCGGCGTCCTCAACCACCATCAGGTTCGCGTTCGGTACGTTCACGCCGACTTCGATGACCGTGGTAGCGACCAGCACATCCAGCGCGCCGGCTGCGAACTGCCCCATGACCTCGTCCTTTTCGGCGGGTTTCATGCGACCGTGCAGTACGCCGACCCGTCGATTCGGCAAGGCTTGCCGCAGCGCGAGCGCGTGCTCTTCCGCGCTTTTGAGGCGCACTTCCCCTTCTCCGTCCTCGACCAGCGGACAAACCACGTAAACCTGTCCGCCCGCCGCGATCTGCTTTTCCATAAAGGCGTAAATGCGCTTCCGCATGCGCT
>JBJDZO010000346.1:0-1571 GCA_051868095.1 Butyricicoccus sp.
ACCAACTGCTATCTGATCTTTCAGGTCGGCGCTTTTGCGGCGGCCTTTTTGTGCTACCATTTTTCTCTGCCTACTACCTACAGATTTTTCTTTCGTCAGGCTCATTTGGGGCTTGACTTTTTATTTGCAGGCTCATCTGTTCCCTGTCCTGTTCGCTCTGCCTTCCGGATTCCGCGTTATCATCCCACTTCACTTCGCAGTCCACGGTATAATCCACGCGCATCGCGATGGGTGACAGGGTGATTTGGTCAATGGTCGCGGTCATGCCGTTCAGATCGAATGTCTGCCCTGCCGGCAGGCTGACCGACGTATCCTCGAAATCAAAATTGAACTTGAGCGTCCATTTTCCTTCCGCAATGATACGCTCGTCATCGCCATTCGCAAGCCGCAGATCTTCAAACCGCGCTTTTGCGGTGCCGTGCGGCAGCTCGCCATCCGCTTCCCGCATTTCCACATACTGAATGGCGTTGTCATTCGGGTTCGCATCAAAAAAATACGAGCTGCCGTGCATGCCGCCCAGATATCCGATGCTGGTATTCCACTCGCGGAACCTCAGCGGGAGATATTTCCCGGTAACCGGCTGGATGTCCCCGAAATCAAACGCGGTTCCATCGTCCTTGGCAATCGTGTAGGTGATCGCGTAGTGGTATTTGTCGCCAATGATCGCATCCGCGGTAATCGTCACGCCGTGATCGGTATCGCTCGCACCGATTGGGCGGCCGATTTTATCCACGATTTCGGTCTGCGCGGTTCCAAAAACTCCGGCAAACGACTCACTCGCCAGTTTGCTGTATGCCACAGTCGCGCCCGCACCCACCGTCAGCACCAGCGCCGCCGCAATGCCGATTGCTGCCATCCGGCGCAGCGGTGTACGCTTTCTGGGGAAAGCCACAGTCTGTGCTTCCATCAGACGATCCGCTATTTGTGCTTTCTGCTCCGCCGAAAAATGCAGGGAATCAAGCTGTTCTCTATAATCATTTTTCATACCGTTTCTCCTTCCAACATCGATCTGAGCTGTTTCCGCCCACGAAACAGCCTTGTGCCAACCGTCGCCGCATTTTCGCCAAGTATTGCGGCAATTTCCCGCGCCGAATACCCTTCATAATAGTGAAGGTAAATCACCATGCGATATTTTTCCGGCAGCATATTCACCGCTGCAAGCAAACTGCCTTCCTCAAGCTCCGGCGCTGCTGCCTCGTCGCATGCCTCAATTCCGCAGGTGCGGCTGTGCCACGCGCTGCCAAGTACATCCTTACAGGCATTGATAGCGGTTCGGATCATCCATGCCTTTTCGTGTTCCCGTGACCGGAACTTCTGTTTTCCGGTCAGCAATTTCAAAAATACCGTCTGGCAGATATCCTGCGCGTCATATGTACTATTCAGATAGGTATAACTGACGCGCAGAATCAAATCGGAATAGGTATTTACCAGACGTTCGACCTCCGCCCGGTCAAACGTTTGCTCCATGCTGCTTCACTCCTTTTGCCGTCCACCGACAGCTGTTTGTTACAGGCCCTGTTCATCCATAACACGATTGCGGCCGTCTGTTTTTTTCACGGGCGACAAAATTA
>JBJDZO010000347.1:0-6254 GCA_051868095.1 Butyricicoccus sp.
GATTGCCGCACGCCTGCGGGAACAGACAGCGCTTGTCCTTGCACAGACCATGCGCATCTTGCTTTTTGCAGGCCGGGAAACGGAAGTTGGCCGTCGGGCCGCCGACATCATGGATATAGCCCTTGAAATCGGGGTGCTGTGCGATTTGCTCGGCTTCGTGCACGACCGATTCATGCGACCGCGCCTGAATGTAGCGCCCCTGATGGAAGGCAAGCGCACAGAAATTGCACGCGCCGAAACAGCCGCGGTTGTGGATGATCGAGAATTGCACCTCCTGAATCGCGGGTACGCCGCCCAGCGCTTCATAGGACGGATGATAGGTGCGCACGTAGGGCAGACCGTATACCTTGTCCATTTCGGCGGTTGAAAGCGGCAGGGAGGGCGGATTCTGCACGAAAACGCGCTTGCCGTGCGGCTGGAGAATGGCGCGGCCGCGCACATGGTCGGCTTCGTCGTACTGGAGCTTCACCGAGCGGGCATACGCCGCTTTATCGGCCAGTACATCCTCATAGGAGGGGCAATCCACCGCCGGGAAGGGAATTTCCTCGTCCGGGTGGGCAAAATATCCCATGCCGCGGATGTTCCGCCACAGGTCATTGCCCTTTTTGCCCGCCTTGAAGTTTTTCGCCAGTTCGACAATCGCACGTTCGCTCATGCCGTACATGAGCGCATCCGCGCCCGAGGAGGACAGCACGCTTGGCATGATCTGATCCGACCAGTAATCATAGTGCGCAAAGCGGCGCAGGCTGGCTTCGATGCCGCCGATGACCACCGGCGTATCCGGGAACGCGCGGCGCGCCAGCATGGAATATACGGTTACGGCGCGGTCAGGGCGTTTGCCGCCCACACCGCCCGGCGTGTATGCGTCGTCATGGCGGCGTTTTTTGGCGGCTGTGTAGTGCGCCACCATGGAATCGATGTTGCCTGCGTTGACCAGCACCGCATAGCGCGGACGGCCCATGGCGAGGAAATCCTTTTCGCTGGTAAAATCGGGCTGGCTTAGAATGGCGACGCGGAAGCCTGCGTCCTCCAGCACACGCGAAATGATCGCTGTGCCGAAAGAAGGGTGGTCAATGTAGGCGTCGCCGGTGACGAGCAGGAAGTCACAGTAGTACCACCCACGCGCTTCCATATCATCACGGGAAATCGGAAGAAAATCGGACATTATCAAAAACCTCATCGTTTGAAAGCATGAAAAGATTACGATATCAAATTATATCATGTCCGGGCAAAAGGGGCAAGCAGGGGAACTTTGGCGAACGGCTTCAAATACGACAAATCCGGTGTGGATTCCGTGCTCCGGTTTGCACGCATTGACCGTTGCATAGTAGGCGGTCAGATGATAAAATAATTAGGTATGATGTGATACTATGCCATAACTATCAATAGAAATGAGGACTTTGCTCCATGTGGATTGCGAATAACTGGTCGGATTATGCCGTTCTGGATTGCGGCGGCGGAGAAAAGGTCGAGCGATGGGGGAAACAGATCCTCGTGCGGCCTGACCCGCAGGCCATCTGGCCCAAAATCGAAACCGAAAGCGCGTGGAAGCGTGCAAATGCGATCTATCACCGCTCCAAATCGGGCGGCGGACAGTGGGAAATCCGCAAACTGCCCGCGCAGTGGACGATCTCCTATAAGGAACTGACATTCAATCTCAAGCCCATGTCGTTCAAGCACACCGGCCTGTTCCCCGAGCAGGCGGCCAACTGGGATTTCATCATGGAAAAGGTGCGCGGCGCGGGCCGTCCGGTGAGTGTGCTGAACCTGTTCGCCTACACCGGCGGTGCAACGCTGGCGGCAGCGGCGGCGGGCGCAAGCGTGTGCCATGTCGACGCCTCCAAGGGCATGACCCAGTGGGCGCGTGAGAACGCCGCATCCTCCGGGCTGGCGGACAAGCCCATCCGCTGGATTGTGGACGACTGCAAAAAATTTGTGCAGCGTGAAATCCGCCGCGGCCATAAATATGACGCGATTATTATGGACCCACCCAGCTACGGCCGCGGCCCGTCGGGTGAGACCTGGAAAATCGAAGAGGACGTCGCCGACTTCGTCAAGCTGACCATGGAGCTGCTGAGCGACCGGCCGCTGTTCGTGCTGATTTCCAGCTATTCGACCGGTTTGGCACCGAGCGTGATGGCTTACCTGCTCGGCATCACCGCACGTACCCAGCATGAGGGCTACATTGAAGCACAGGAGCTTGGTCTGCCGGTGCAGTCAACCGGGCTGGTGCTGCCCTGCGGCTCAAGTGCGCGATTTATCGGACGATGAAAATAAATTGAGAATGGAGAATGGAAAATGGAGAATGTCATCCAGCGCAGAAGCTTCCATTTCGCTGTTGAGATCGTGCGTCTGGCTGGATTTCTCCAAGAGCAAAAACACGAATTTGTGCTCTCCAAGCAGGTGCTGAGAAGCGGAACCAGCATTGGGGCAAATGTGCGGGAGGCACAGCAAGCGCAGGAAATCAGGCGGATGCTCACTGCGATTGTCAAAACAACAAAGGAAAATCTGGCGAAATAATTCTCCATTCTCCATTCTCAACTCTCCATTTGTTTTGCTTGGGCAGAGAGAAAGGAATACTATGTCTGAAATCATCAAAACAGAAAATCTGACCTACGCCTATCACGACGAGAACGGAAATGCCAAATTTGCTCTCAATGGCGTGGATCTGGAAATCGGGCGCGGTGAATTTCTCGCGGTGCTCGGCCACAACGGTTCGGGCAAATCGACGCTTGCCGGCCATTTCAACGCCATCCGGCTGCCATCGGGCGGTAAGGTCTACGTGGACATGATGGACACGGCCGACGAAAGCAAGCTGTACGACATCCGCAAGACCTGCGCCATGGTGTTCCAGAACCCGGACAACCAGATTGTCGCGTCCATTGTTGAGGAAGATGTTGCCTTTGCGCTCGAAAATATGGGTTTGCCGCCCATGGAAATCCGCCGCCGTGTGGATGATGCGCTCAAAGCGGTCGGCATGTACGAATTTCGTGGCCATGCGCCGCACAAGCTGTCCGGCGGTCAGAAACAGCGCGTCGCCATCGCGGGCGTCATCGCTATGATGCCGCGCTGCGTGGTCTTTGACGAGCCGACCGCCATGCTGGATCCGTCCGGCCGTAAGGAGGTCATGCACGTCATCCGCGACCTCAATTCCCGCTTTGGCATTACGGTTATCCTCATCACCCACCACATGGACGAAGCTGTGCAGGCGGGGCGCGTTGTGGTTATGCATCAGGGCAAGGTACTGATGAACGGCACGCCGCGTGAGATTTTCACGCAGGTGGATGCGCTGCGGAGCGCGTCGCTGTCCGTGCCGCAGACCATTGAGGTGCTGTATGACCTGAACGCCGAAACCGGCGCAGACCTCGCCATCGATGCAATGAGCGTGGAGGAATGCGCGGATACGCTGCAAAAGTATCTGGCGTAACGCCGCAAATCCCGGCTGTTATGAAACTCTGACACAGGAGGAAAAACCGTGTCTTATATTTTAGAAACGCGGGGCCTGACCCATGTTTACGGCGCAGGCACCCCTTTTGAGCGTACCGCGCTTGACCAAATCGATCTTCAGGTGGAACAGGGTGAAATCCTGGGCATCATCGGGCATACCGGTTCGGGCAAATCCACCCTGATTCAGCATTTCAACGGCCTGCTCAAGCCGACGGCGGGCGAGATTCTGCTCGGCGGCCAGTCCATCTGGGACGCAAAGGGCAAATGCGACCGCAAAACCCGCTTCCGTGTCGGGCTGGTGTTCCAGTATCCGGAATATCAGCTCTTTGAGGAGACAATTGCCAAGGATATCGCGTTCGGCCCAACCAACATGGGCCTTTCGCAGAGCGAAATCGATGAGCGGGTGCAGGAAGCGCTGGCCTTTGTCGGCCTTGCGCCCGAGCTGGCGGATCAGTCGCCGTTTGCGCTGTCAGGCGGCCAGAAACGCCGCGTCGCCATTGCGGGCGTGATTGCCATGCGGCCCGAAGTGCTCATTCTTGATGAGCCGACCGCCGGACTCGACCCGGCTGGCCGCGATGAAATTTTTGCCGAAATCAAGCAGTACCACGACCAGACCGGTGCAACGATTCTGTTTGTTACCCATTCGATGGAGGATGCCGCACGTATGTCTGACCGTATGCTGGTGATGAACCACGCCAAAATCATGCTGCTCGGTACGCCGCGCGAGGTCTTTTCCCATGCGGAAGACATCATTGCCGCCGGGCTGGACATCCCGGAGATCACCAAGGTCATCCGCGAACTGAACCGCCGCGGCATCGCAATCGACCCGTCGATTTTCACGGTCGAGGACGCAGTAAAGGCCATCCGGGCGTATAAGGAGGGGAAACCATGCTGAAAGATATCACCATCGGCCAGTTTTTCCCCGGAAACAGCGCGGTTCACCGGGTAGATCCCCGTGTAAAAATCGTGCTGGTCATCGCCATGATTGTGGCGCTCTTCCTCGCGGGCGGACCGGTTTCCTATGCGCTGATGGCCGGGTATCTGCTCGCCATCATCTATATTTCCAAAGTACATTTTAAAATGGTCGTGCGCGGTCTGCGCCCGATTCTGTTCATCGTCATCTTTACGGCGGTGCTCAATCTGTTCTACACACCCGGCGAAGAGCTGTGGTCGTGGGGCTTCCTGCACATCACCAAAGAAGGCATTCTGGTCGCGATTGAAATGGTTATCCGCATCATGCTGCTGATTATCGGCACCTCGATGCTGACCTATACCACTTCACCGATTGACCTGACCGATGGACTCGAACGTCTGATGGGGCCGCTCAAGAAAATCCATGTGCCGGTGCACGAACTGGCTATGATGATGTCGATTGCGCTGCGCTTCATCCCGACTCTGATCGAGGAAACCGAAAAAATCATCTCGGCGCAGAAGGCGCGCGGCGCCGACTTTGAGTCGGGCAATCTTGTCCAGCGTGCCAAAGCCATGGTGCCGATTCTGGTGCCGCTGTTCATCTCGGCATTTCGCCGGGCGGACGAACTGGCGACCGCGATGGAATGCCGTCTGTACCGCGGCGATGAAGGCCGCACCCGTATGAAGCAGCTCCGGATTTCCAGCGTGGATTATGGCGCGATTGCGATTTCGACGGTCACATTCGGCGCGATCATCGTGCTGGGACGGATGGGAATCTGAATGAGGGAGGAGTTAGGAGGGAGGAGTGAGGAGTTGAGGAATCGCGCTTTGCGCGATATAAAAATCATCCGGCTTTGCCGGATTCCATAACTCCTATCTCCTAATTCCTAACTCCTAACTGAAATAAACTATGAATGTTGCTCTGATTTTATCTTACGACGGCACCGCTTACCATGGCTGGCAGGTGCAGAAAAATGGCGCTTCGATTCAGCAGACGCTGACCGAGGCGGTGAATAAACTGCTCGGCTGTCAGACCTATGTATCCGGAGTCGGGCGCACCGATGCGGGCGTACATGCCCGGCGGTATGTCGCAAACTTCAAAGCGCGGTGTACGATTCCGCTCGACCGTCTGCCGCTCGCGCTCAATGCGCAGCTGCCCGACGATATTGCCGTGTCGGCGGCGGTGGAAGTGCCGGACGACTTTGATGCGCGGTTTCGCTGTACGAAAAAGGAATATGCCTATTATGTGTACCCGTCCAAAATGCCTGACCCGTTTCTGGCCGGGCGGGCGTATCGGTACAACTATCCGCTCGATCTGGCCCGGATGCAGGCGGGCGCACAGCGTTTTGTCGGCAAACAGGACTTTGCTGCCGTGCGTTCGGTCGGCACGCCGGTCAAATCGACCGTGCGCACGATTTTCCATTGTGAGGTGGAGGCGTGCGCCGCGCCGACCTTCACCGCCCAGCGCGATATGGAGCGGGAACCGCTCATCCGTATCCGCGTGTGCGGCGATGGGTTTTTGTATAACATGGTGCGGGCGATTTCGGGCACGCTGCTGTATGTCGGCAGCGGCAAACTGACCCCGGATGATGTGACGGCGGTACTGCGCTCCTGTGAGCGCGCCGAGGCCGGGCCGACGCTGCCCGCGCACGGGTTGTACATGAATCGGCTGTGGTACGAGGATACGCCGGAGCTGGCGCCGTACCGGCTGGACGAATAAGCCGCCGTGCGCTCATGTCAGGTGATACCTGCCCGTGGAGAATGCGTACCTGTTTGGGGTATGTACCTTTCCGGCGGCACGCTGCGCGAGGCCGCCGCAAAACAGCCCATCGGGCTGTTTTGCCCGCGCACGGGTTGTACATGAATCGGCTGTGGTACGAGGATACGCCGGAGCT
>JBJDZO010000347.1:6354-6793 GCA_051868095.1 Butyricicoccus sp.
GGCGCCATACCGGCTGGACGAATAAGCTCGAAATCACAATTTTTCACGATATGTTCACATTTTTGACGCTGCAATGCGATACAATGGGAAGGAGACCGTAAGATGGCCCAAAAACCGCAGATTATCTCGTTTCCGGTCGACCGGCGTGCACGCCGTCAGGCTGCACTGCGTGCGGCTGACCGCAGACTGCGGGTGGTTGCCCGTCTGCGCCGGATTTTCGGCTGGGTGACCGCGGTGGCATTTGTTCTGTTCTGCGCGGCCAATCTTTCGCTCTTTTCACGCGATACCCTGCGTCATATGGGCGCATGGATCGCTGCCGGGCTGTCATCTGCCGATGCCGGTACGATTGTTGAATATGCGACCGGCAATACCCCAATGGTTGCAGCGTTTGCAGACAGTCTCGCGGTCGCGGATAACGATACGCTCAATTTGCAGAAGC
>JBJDZO010000348.1:0-6781 GCA_051868095.1 Butyricicoccus sp.
CTGGTCGTGGAGCCCGCCAACCTATATTATTTGATTGCAACGTTGCTTTTGGTTAGGAAGTATAGTTGGAAGCTTTGCTTGACATTCCTTGTTATGGTTCCGCTTATGGTCGTCATGGCCATTCTTCTTGGTAAATGGAATTATTGTACTACCCACCGCATCAACACCACGATCGGTAAGCTGACGCAGTACCTTGCCATTCGCACAAGAAACATTCCGCTTATCAAGAGCATGACTGCGGAGGAAACGGAAAATGCTTCCGGCAAGACGGTCATTCAAAGCCTGTTTCGTGCAAAATATGAGAGCAGTGCCGTGTCGGTCACATCCAATGCTGGCAGTACGCTTTTGATCGCTGTTTCCACCATCCTTTCCGTGATCATCGCGTCTGTTCTGCTGGCACGGAAGGAAATCACTCTTGCGCAGTGGATTGCATTCTTCTTCTATCAATCGACCCTTGCCAGTACATTTGCCAGCTACTATACAAAATGGCCGCAGATCAAAAGCGCACATGCTTCCGGAATTCGGTTGGCACAGATCATGCTGCATCCGACCGAGGCGTCTGAAGTATACGCCGATATTGCAGAACCGACGGGCGACATCGTATTCAATCAAGTTGATTTTCAGTACGGGGACAAGGCGGTTCTGTCGGACATGAGCTTTACGATCCGGCAGGGAAATACAACGCTGCTGATGGGGGAGAGCGGTTCCGGAAAGACGACAATTTTGAATCTGCTTTTGCGGTTGTACGAACCGTCCTCCGGCGAAATCACCGTCGGAGGCGTCCCAGCTACGGACTGGGATCTTGATCAATACCGCAGAGCATTTGCCTATGTCACGCAGGAGGCTGGCATGTTTTCTGGTACGGTGAGAGAAGCCATCACGTACGGTGTCCACAAAGAGGTCTCCGATACGGAGATCGAATCCGCACTCGATACGGCATGCGCACTGTCGTTCGTCCGTTCCCTGCCTGAAAAGCTTGACGCGCAGGTCGGGGAACTCGGCAGTAAGCTGTCTGGCGGCGAGCGACAGAAGATCGCGCTTGCCCGCGCACTGCTTTCCGGCGCTTCCTATATTCTCATGGATGAACCGACCGCCGCACTGGATCCGCCCTCTACGATCAGCGTGCTGGAAACGATCCGGAAACTTGGAAGGGATCATACTGTTATTATTGTCAGCCATGATCCAATCACGGCGTCTGTCGCCGATGATCTGATTAGCATTCGAGACGGAATGGCAAATCGGACCGATCTGGCAGCGAGACGCGCAGACCAGCATGGAGGTATCGTATGAAGGACGATAATAAGTCACTGTTTGCCGGTCTCATCAATTTTGTGCGAATGCTTGATATTTATCGCAAGATCAAAACACCTTGGCTGTTGCTTTTGTTAACACTTGCGCTCGGGCTGACGCACACCTATGTCAATGCTCGCATTCCGCAGGCAACGGCCGATCTCCTTAACGCGGACGGTCTGGACCGCAGTGCTCTGGTCATCTTTGGCGTGAGTACAGTTCTGACCATGCTGCTCAAAGCCGGACAGCAATACCTGCAGTGTTATGCGAACGAAACGATCAACTGCCGCACCAGGAGCGTCATGTGGACGAAGCTCATGCATATTTCCATGCGTGATTACGATAAAGAAAGTGCGGCGCACTATATCAGCCGCATTACGTCGGACGCTGACTCCGCGTCTTCGCCAATCAACGTGGTTATGACAATGGTAGATTCCTGCTATGCATTGGTGGTGTACTGCATTTACATGTACCGGTTCAATCGTGTTATGGCGCGCTATATGCTGCTCGTTATCCCATTTGCGATCCTGTTGAGCGCTCTGATGGGGAGGTTTCGTTACAAGGCGTCACGTAGAGAACAGACGGCGAAAGCGGACGTGTTGCGATACATGACCGAACGCACGAAAAACCTGCACCTTGTCAAAACGAGTGGAACGGAGGAATTGGAGTCGCAAAATGGCAAGGCTTATTTTACGAAACTTTGGAGAGCACAGCTGTACAGCTCGATCATTTTGATCATCTGCGTACCTCTGGGGCTTTTGATCACGAACAGCAGTTCGGTTATCTCTTTTGGATTCGGTGGGTATTACGTGAGTAAGGGCTGGATGAAAGCCGGCGACGTCATCGCATTCTATCAATACGCGGGGCTCGTGGTGGGGCAAGCATGGTGCGTTCTGTATCTTTATCCGCTATCGATCCGTGCTTCACAAGGAGCACTCGCCAAGATCTCCGATGTCTTCCATATGACAGAAGAATTTGCAATGACAGCGGAACCGAATGAGCCGGAAGCGACGGACGGGATTACATTGCACAATGTATCGTTTGCATACGATCCCGAACGGCCGGTTTTGAAATCAGTTTCCTGCCGATTCCCGCAGGGAACAACGACCGCGATCCTCGGGCCGAACGGCAGCGGAAAATCCACGATCATGCGGCTTTTGGAACGGTTCTATCTGCCGGAAAGCGGCACGATCACGGCGGAGGGACGCGACATACAGAGCATCGACATCCATGAATGGCGCAAACAGATCGGTTATGTGTCGCAAAGCTGCGATCTGCTCGATGGCACGATCCGCGACAATCTGATCTACGGTCTTGAAACGGTACCGGACGACGAGACCATCCTAAAGGCAACAAAGCTTGCGAACGCATACAGCTTTATCTCACGGTTTCCGAAAGGCTTGGATTCCGACGTCGGCGAGGGCGGCAGCAGCCTGTCGGGCGGCGAATGCCAGCGTGTCTGCATCGCCCGCATGTTCCTCCGCGATCCAAAGTATCTGCTGCTTGACGAGGCGACAAACGCTTTGGACGCCGATTCCGAAAAAGCTGTGCTCGACGCGTTGAAGAATCTTATGCAGGGCAGAACGACGGTTATAATCGCGCACAGCCCGTCCGCCGCAGCCATTGCGGATCGCATTATCCGCTTGGAAAATGGCAGTGTCGTAATGGAACAGCCGATCCGAGAAATTAATTTGAATGAAATTTGGAAGGAGTACAGTCGTGATGAAATCAAAACTGAACTTGCTGTGCAAGCCTGAAGAAGCAACGTTTGATGCTGCGCTTCTGGACTGCAGACCGGAGGAAGCGGAGATCGAGGAAAAGATTGATCTGTTCGCAAAGAGAAACACAGTTTACATTGAAAGCGACCGCGTGGAAAAGGGCGCGATCCTTTGTCTGAATCTATCGGGCGATCACCCCCGCAGCAAGAACGGGACGGCAGAGATCGCAGTTGGATTCAATTTGTTCTGCGAGCCGTTGGAATCGGCGTTGCTCGGCGCGGCCCGAGGAGATGTCGTCACCGTTCAGACGGAGCAGGGGACGCTGAACGCGACCGTGTGCTCAATCAAAATCCCACAAAAGGGGATTGTGACGGATGAAGCGGTGCGGGCGGCGAACATCCCAGGTGTGCAAAGTGTGACGGATTATCGACGCTATGTGCAGCGGACGCTTGCCGAAAAGAAACTGGACCGGAATAAATTCATAATTTTTTCGGAAAAGTCAGAGAACATGATCGCACGCAGCGAGATTATGTACGATAACGAAGAGCACGAAGAATGGCTTCGCATGCGTCTGGCGGACGAGCTTAAACGAATGCGTGAGCACATGACGGAGTCTGAATTCGAAAATGCACAGAAAGTCAACAAAGAGCACATCGAGAATTGGCTGCATTGTGTTTTTGATCAGTTGTTGCTTGAGAATACTTTGGCTGAGAAGAGCGGTCTTCCTGCCGACGCTACAGAAGCAGAGAAACGTGAAAATGCAAAGCATCTGCTGCTGGAAGGTATTACTTTTATCATGGAATAAGGAGAGAAAAATATGGCAATGATCGAATGCACAGGTGGAAATTACAAGGAGCTTACGTCGGAGGGCTTTGTCATTTTAGACATTTACAGCGACAACTGTATGTTCTGTGAAATGTTGGACGAAGTTCTTGTGCAGCTTTCTGCAGAAATGCCTTTTCTAAAAATTGTGCGTGGAAACGGTACGACATATCCCGAAATCGATCGGGAAAACAATGTTTACGCACATCCGACCATGGTGTTCATGAAGGACGGCGTGGAGCTGGGACGTCAATTGGGATTCTGTCCGGCAGATATGCTCCGCCCCATCATAGCACAATATATGTATTAAAGAAAAGGAGATAAACATGAAAAAGTTGGTTTGCATCGTATTGGCATTCAGCATGATCCTTACACTTGCAGCATGCGGAAATGCACAGGAAGAACTGCAGGCGGTCGCGCAAGAGAACGCAGCGGCAGCGCCCGCAGAGGCACCGTCGATCAATACCAGTTCTGCAGCGCAGGCCGGCGCGGGCAGCTATCTGGAAACGGTTTCCTTCCTGCTCCCGTATGAGCTGGACGACAAGGCAAAGACGGAATTCGTGGAAGACTTCACTGCGAAAATGGCGGGCTATCTGACCACGGTCGGTACGACGACGGTCGAATATGCTGCGGAAGCGGACATCGTTGCTGCCCTCAAGAACGGCACTGCATGTGCGGGTATCATCAGCCTTGAAACCTATGCCGCCGATTCGGAAGGCATGACGCAGATGCTGATCTTCGACGAAACCGGTATGACCCTTTGCACCTCCAAGTCGAACGAAGGTCTGAACGCGGTCTACGGCTCCGATATGCAGCTGCAGTATTCCGTGCAAATGATGATTGCAATGGCAGATGACACCGCTTCCTATCGTGAGATTATGGGCGTGACCAACTGCACGATTCCGGAATAAGACCATGTTTGACGTATCGATCATCGGTACCGGGCCGGCGGGCATTTCCGCTGCCCTGACCCTGAACAATCTGAAGAAGAATTTCATCTGGTTTGGTTCGCCGGAGCTGAGCGAAAAGATCCGCAAAGCGGAGCGCATCCGAAACTACCCGGGTCTTTCCATGGTCGACGGCAAGACGTTTGCCGATGCCATGAAGCGGCAGATTGCCGAAGCGGGAATCACGATCACGGACAAGACCGTCACGAGCGTGCTGAACATGGGCGACAGCTTCTGCGTTCTCTGTAACCGGGAAGTGTTCCGCGCAAAAACGGTGCTTTTGACCACCGGCGTCGAATCGACGTCGCCGATTCCGGGCGAACTGGAATTTGTGGGCAGAGGCGTCAGCTACTGCGCGACCTGCGACGGACTGATCTATCAGGGGAAAACGATCGCTGTGGTCTGCACAACGAAGGAGCTGGAGCATGAGATTGAGTACCTCGCTGGGATCGCCGCGCATGTAATTCTTGTCGCACTCTACCGTGATCCGCAGATCAAAAGCGAAAACGTCACGGTGCTGCGCAGCAAGTTGGAAAAGATCCTGGGCGAAGGGCACGCGCAGCAGATCGTCATCTCCGGACAGACGTATGACGTCGACGGCGTGTTCATGCTGAAACAGGCGGTTACGCCCTCGGTGCTCGTGCCGGGTCTGCAGGTGGAAAACGGACATATTGTCGTTTCCCGACAGATGGAAACGAGTATGAAGGGCTGCTTCGCCGCGGGCGACTGCACCGGTCGTCCCTATCAGTACACCAAGGCAACCGGCGAGGGCAACATCGCGGCGCACAGCATCGCCGCCTATCTCACAAAATAACACCATAGAACAAACGGCGATACATCGGAGACGGTGTGCCGCCGTTTTTGTACAATGAAGGTGTTTGCATGAAATAATTTTGTGAGGAACAACTCAAGCTGATCTCCATGCAGGATGTACAGGCGGAGGCGGTTCAATGGATCTGGTATCCGTACATTCCAAAGGGCAAGATCACCGTTGTTCAGGGTGATCCCGGTGAAGGCAAGACCACGCTGGCGCTGTCTCTTGTCTCTTTGCTCACGCGCGGTCAGCCTATGCCCGGTAGTCGAGACGCGCTGCCACCCATGAATGTGATCTATCAGACGGTAGAGGATGGATTATCGGATACCATCAAACCGAGGCTCACTGCAATGGATGCGGACTGCTCCAGAGTTCTGGTCATAGACGAAAGTGAGCACGCTCTGTCCATGTGTGACGAGCGATTGGAGCAGGCCATCTGTACGGTTGGTGCTGGCCTTGCGATTCTTGATCCCATCCAGGCGTATCTGGGTGATGGCGTTGACATGCACCGCGCCAATGAGATCCGCCCCATCTTCAAGCAGTTAGCTTTGTTGGCAGAACGCACCGGATGCACCATCCTGCTCATCGGCCACATGAATAAGATGCAGGGAGCCAAGGCTGCATATCGCGGCCTTGGCTCCATTGACTTTCGTGCTGCGGCCAGAAGTGTTCTGCTGGTTGGCCGCTCCAAGGACGATCCCACAGTCCGCATCGTCGTCCATGACAAGAGCAGTCTGGCTCCGGAAGGACGCGCCGTTCTCTTCTGTCTGGATGGAGAGAATGGCTTCAGCGACATCACCGCCAACGATCTGCTCTCGGGAAACGCTGCCGTGACCAAGACCGCACAGGCAGAACAACTGCTAACTGAGCTGCTGATGGCTGGCCCGAAACCGTCTGAGGAACTGTGCCAAGCTGCACTGACCCGTGGGATCTCAGAGCGTACATTGAAAATCGCAAAGCAAAAACCATTCTGCCCTTCGCCGTGTACATCTCGCCGATGGTCGTCCACCACTGAATTGTTGATATCGTCAAATCTGATCTTCGTAAGAAAATTGTTCTGGCTATTGCAAAATCGTTAGAGTATCCTTTGCTTGCCAAACCGCTCTCCGAAGCAACGGTGGAAGGATTGCACAGCTGTCTGTGCGGCATCCTCTCCGACGCCATGGAGGGCGGTTTTATTGCCCACAATC
>JBJDZO010000349.1:0-6779 GCA_051868095.1 Butyricicoccus sp.
ACTGCTCACCTCAGCGACCTTGTTTATTATATGACAGAATCCCGTGTAAGTCAAGCGTTTTTTTAATTTTTTTCAGATTTTTTTCGTTATTCCAAAAAGCGTGGGGATACGGCTATTTTTTAATCGTATCCCCTGCTTTTCCGAACATTTTATCAATCTTTCATCAGCGTGACCATAACGGCCTTCTGCGCATGCAGACGATTTTCTGCCTCTTCGAAGATTTCATCAGCGTGTGCTTCGAATACCTTCTCGGTGATTTCCTGACCACGGTATGCGGGCAGGCAGTGCTGTACCATTGCCCCCGGCTTTGCAGCCGCCATCAACTCGTCATTCACCTGATAGCCTTGGAATGCCTTGATACGCTGCTCCTTCTCGGCTTCCTGACCCATGGATGCCCACGTATCGGTAATCACGATATCGGCATTCTCCGCCGCCTTCATCGGGTCGTTCGTGATCGAGAAATTCGGATTCGTCTCTGCAAAGGCCATGACCATCGGGTCCGGACGGTAATCATCCGGCGTTGCAATGGAAACCTGCATGCCAGTCTTCAGACCGCCGACAATCAGGGAGTTTGCCATATTGTTGCCGTCACCGATGTAGCACATTTTCAGACCCTCGAGCACCGCGTACTTTTCACGGATAGTCATGAGGTCAGCCAGCACCTGACACGGATGGCAAAAATCAGTCAGGCCATTGATGACCGGAATCGAACCATACTCTGCCAGATCCTCGACTTCCTTCTGCGCATAGGTACGGATCATGATACCGTCCAGATAACGGGACAGTACGCGCGCGGTATCCTGTACCGGCTCGCCGCGTCCAATCTGAAGGTCACGTGCGGACAGGAACAGCGGCTGACCGCCGAGCTGATACATACCGGTTTCAAACGAAACACGAGTACGGGTGGACGACTTCTGGAAAATCAAGCCGATGGACTTCCCTTCCAGCACGCGATGCGGAATGTTGTTTTTCTTTTCATATTTGAGCTGATCGGCCAAATCCAGCAGGCCAATGATTTCTTCGGTGCTGCAATCCAGCAGCTTAAGCAGATGTTTCATAAGAAACCCCTTTCACTTGAGATCGAAGTGAAGCAGACAGACGATATTTTTATCTCCTATCTTTCTATCTTCTATCCTCTATCTTTCTTAAAATACTTCCTTGAAAATAGCCAGTGCTTCGTCCATCTCCTCATAGGTGATGGTCAGCGGCGGCAGCAGACGAATCGCCTGCGTGCCTGCGGTCAGAACGAGCAGACCCTTGTCCATGCACTTGGCAACCAGTTCGGCACGCGCATCTGCGTCCACGATGATGCCGAGCATCAGGCCCTGGCCGCGCACGCCCTGAACCTTATCCGAGCCAAGCGCCAGAATACCGTTCTTGAGATATTCACCCTTCTTCACGACTTCGGCCAGAAATTCTGGCTGATTGACGATCGAAAGCACGGCGTTTGCTGCGGCGCAGCAGGTCGGTGTACCGCCAAAGGTAGTCGCATGGGTACCCGGGCCGAGCACATCGCAGCAGGTCTTTGCGGCGATGACCGCGCCCATCGGCAGGCCGCCTGCGATGCCCTTCGCGGTGGTGACAACATCCGGATGGATGCCGTACTGCTGGAAGCAGAACAGCGAACCGGTACGGCCAATGCCGGTCTGCACCTCATCGATGATAAGCAGCAGGTCGCGCGCACGGCAGAATGCTTCCACCTCCTGCACGAATGCCGGGTCAAGCGGCAGCACGCCGCCCTCACCCTGAATCAGCTCCATCATGATTGCACAGGTGGTGTCATCCGCCTTGGCCTTGATGTCATCCATATTGCCCGCTTCGGCGTAATCAAAGCCCTCGGTAAACGGGAAGAAATAATTATGGAACTTGTCCTGACCGGTCGCGTTCAGGGTGGTTACCGTACGGCCATGGAAGGAGTTCCACAGGGTAATGATCTTGCTGCGTCCCTTGCCGTATTTGTCAAACGAATACTTACGTGCCAGCTTGATCGCGCCCTCGTTGGACTCCGCGCCCGAGTTCGAGAAGAATACCTTACCCATACCGGTAGCTTCCACGAGCGTTTTCGCGGTCTGCACCATGGGGGCGGTGGTGAACAGATTGGACACGTGCATAAGCTTATGTGCCTGCTCGGTCATCGCGTCGATCAGTGCCGCGTTATTATAGCCTACGCTGCATACGCCGATGCCCGAAGTCAAGTCAATATAGCGTTTGCCCTCGACATCCCACAGCTTGGCTCCCTCGCCGTGGTCGAGCGCAATCGCAAAGCGGCCATATGTGTTCATTACATACTGCTGCTCTTCTTGTTTCAGTTCTTGATAGGTCATTGATGTCACTCGCTTTTTCATGAGTAATTAGTAATTAGTAATTAGTAATTTTGGAGCGCCGCAAAGCGGCGGTTTTCATCATCGCGCGCTGCGCGATACCATAATTCCTCACTACGAATTACGAATTTCTATTTTTTATGAGAACATGGTGCCGACGCCGACCTTACTCAGCAGCTCGATCAGAATCGAATGCGGCACACGGCCGTCCTGAATGTTGGCACGCTCCACGCCCTTGCGCACCGCTTCCACACAGCAGTCTACCTTCGGAATCATGCCGCCCGAAATAATGCCTTCCTTGATAAGCGCAGGCACTTCCGATACCTTGAGGCGGTGAATAATGCTTTCCTCATCTTTCGGGTCGCGCAGCAGGCCGCGCACATCGGTCAGCAGAATCAGCTTCTTTGCGCCGAGTGCAACCGCAAGCTTACAGGCCGCGGTATCCGCGTTGATGTTGTAGTTGGTTTCGTCGTCGATGCCCTGCGCTACGGTCGAAACAACCGGGATATAGCCCTTTTCCAGCACGTCAATGACCGGCTGCGGATTGACGTCCACAATATCACCTACATAGCCGTAATCGGTGCCCTGTTCATCGGTCAGGCGCTTGGCCTGAAACAGGCCGCCGTCCATACCGCCGAGACCGATGCCATTGCCGCCCGCCTTTTCGAGCAGGGTAACCAAATCCTTGTTGACCTTGCCGCACAGGATCATCTGTACGATGTCCATTGTCTCACGGTCGGTATAACGCAGGCCGTTGACAAAGCGGGACTGCTTGCCGATCTTTTTCAGCATCTCGGAGATCTCCGGGCCGCCGCCGTGTACAACAACGACCTTGACACCGACCAGACTCAGCAACACGATGTCATGAATGACCGCGTCTTTGAGCTGCTCGTTGATCATGGCGTTGCCGCCATATTTGATAACGACCGTCTGGCCATAATATTCCTGAATGTACGGCAGTGCTTCGACCAGAATATTGGCCTTCAGCTCTGCGTTACGTTGCATTTCCACTGAAATTTCCCCTTATTTTGTTTAAGTACGGTAATCGCCGTTGATTTTCACGTAATCATACGTCAGGTCACAGCCCCAGCAGGTTGCCGAGCTTTCGCCCTCGTACAGCTCCACCGCGATCGTGACTTCATTTTCGAGCAGAATCTGCTTGGCTGCTTCCTCGTCAAAATCCACGCCATGGCCATGGTCACAAACGACCACCTTGCCCGCCTTCGAAGCAAAGCCGACGGTAACATACTCCGGACGGAACGGCGCCTTGGAATAGCCCATCGCGCAGAGTACGCGACCCCAGTTAGCGTCCGCGCCGAACATCGCTGCCTTGACCAGACTGGAGGCACAGACTGCCTTTGCCAGACGCTCGGCTGCTTCTTCGCTGCGCGCACCATTGACCTCACAGGTAATCAGCTTAGTTGCACCCTCGCCGTCTGCGGCGATCTGACGCGCCAGACGAACGTTCACCTCATGCAGCGCACGATAGAACGCTTCGTAGTCCTCGTTCTGCCATTCGATCTGCTCATTGCCTGCCATGCCGTTGGCCAGCACAACACACATATCATTGGTCGAGGTGTCGCCGTCTACGGTGACGCGGTTGTAGCTGCGCTTGACGCTCTCCGAAAGCGCGGCCTGAAGCATTTCGTGAGTGATTTTGCAGTCGGTGGTGATGAAAGACAACATGGTGCCCATGTTGGGATGAATCATGCCGCTGCCCTTGCAGATGCCGCCGATGTGGCAGATCTTGCCGCCTGCGGTGAACTCAATCGCCGCAGTTTTGGTCCGGAGATCGGTCGTCATGATAGCGCGGTTGGCTGCTTCCGAGCCGTCTGCCGACAGCTTGACGTTTCCGATGTTCTCCTCGATGCATTCGATCGGCAGACGCTGACCAATTACACCAGTGGATGCAACAACTATACGGTTTTCCTCAACGCCAAGCAGTTTTGCAGCTGCCTGTGCTTCACGCAGTGCGTTTTCCATGCCGTCGGGTGCGCAGGCGTTGGCGTTGCCCGAATTTGCAACAATACCGCGTGCCACGCCATCCTCCAGATGCTCCATGGTAACATAAACCGGAGCAGCCTTTACACGGTTGAGCGTATACGTTGCTGCCGCGGTGCATTCGCACTCAGATACAATGATCGCCAGATCGTCCGCCTCACGGCTGGCCTTGATGCCGCAGCGGGTCGAACCGGCCTGAAAGCCCTTTGCGGCACATACGCCGCCGGAAATGATTTTCATAACAAATATCCTCCTTTTTTCGGAGATTGTATGGGTTAAACGCTCAGACCGGTGGTTTCGTCCAGACCGAGCATGATGTTCATATTCTGCACCGCAGCGCCCGAAGCGCCCTTGCCGAGGTTGTCAAACAGTGCGGTGACAATGGTTTGCGTTTCGTGGCCGCAGACAATCAGCTCCATGCTGTCCTGTCCGGCCTTCGTGTTTGCATAAATAACCGGCTCGATGCCGCCGAATGGCGCAACTGTCACCAGCTTCTGCCCTTCGTAATGCTTTGCAAGCGCTTCATGGATGCGGTGCGCATCAAAGCCGGGCAGCATAACCGTAGTTGCCATGCCCTTATAGAAGTCGCCCAGAATCGGGACAAACACCGGCGCGGTTTTCAGGCCGCACACATGCTGCATTTCGGGCAGATGCTTATGCTGAAGCGACAGGCCATAAATGCGATGGGAATCATGGCGCGGATCGCGGTTTGCGTCCTCATATTCGGCAATCAGCTTCTTGCCGCCGCCCGAATAACCAGTCAACGACGAGCAGGTAAACGTAAAATCGGCTGGTACGACACCATCCTGCACGAGCGGATACGCAGACGCGATGAACCCGCTCGCGTGGCAGCCGGGGTTTGCAACCCGCTTGGACTGCGCGATAGCCGCACGGCGTGCAGCGCTCAGCTCGGCAAAGCCATAGTCCCAGCCCACAGCAGTGCGGTGCGCGGTCGATGCATCGATCACGCGGGTATGGTCGTTTTCAATCAGGCTGACCGCTTCCTTTGCCGCCGCGTCCGGCAGGCACAGGAACACAATATCTGCCGCGTTCAGGAATTTTTTGCGCTCCGCAGTGTCCTTGCGCTTGTCCTCATCGATGAGCAGCAGCTCAAGGTCATCACGCTGGCCCAGACGCTCATAAATTTGCAGGCCGGTCGTGCCTTCCTTGCCATCAATATAAATCTTAGGCTTCATTACGCTTCCTCACTTGCGATAAACGCTTCGATTTTCGCAATCTGGCGCTTGACTTCTTCCGGTGCCGGGCCGCCGATGACCTTACGTTCCTTGACGCAGGTGTTCAGGTCGAGCGCGTCGTAAACATCCGGGCCAAAGGTCTTGGAGATCGCACCAAAGTCCTTTAAGGTCAGAGTTTCAAGGGTCTCATCCGCCTTGATGCACTCATTGACAAGACGGCCTACCGTCTTGTATGCATCGCGGAACGGCATGCCCTTCTTGGTGAGGTAATCGGCGCAGTCGGTCGCGTTGATGAAGCCGCGGGATGCTGCCTTACGCATATTATCCTTGCGCAGCGTCATAGTCGAGAACATGGGAGTAAAGACCTCAAGGCACTGCTTGACCGTGTCAATCGCGCCGAAGACCGCTTCCTTATCCTCCTGCATGTCCTTATTGTAGGCAAGCGGCAGACCCTTCAAAACGGTCAGCATGGTCATCAGACTGCCGTAAACGCGGCCGGTCTTGCCGCGGATCAGTTCGCAGACGTCCGGATTTTTCTTCTGCGGCATGATGGACGAGCCGGTGGAATATGCGTCATCCAGCTCGACAAACTTAAATTCCCACGAGCACCAGGAGATGATTTCTTCAGACAGGCGGGACAGGTGCATCATCAGAATGGACAGATCCGAGCACAGCTCAATGCAGTAATCACGGTCGGAAACGCCGTCAAGCGAGTTATCGGTCAGGCGCTGGAAGCCCAGCTGTTCCCGAACGAAATCACGGTCAATCGGATACGTCGTAGAAGCGAGTGCACCCGAGCCGAGCGGCATATCATCCATGCGCTCAAGGCAGTCCTCGAGACGCAGCACGTCGCGCTTCAGCATGTTGGCATAGGCCATCATATAATGCGCGAAGGTAGTCGGCTGCGCACGCTGCAAATGGGTGTAGCCCGGCATAACCGCTTCCAGATTGTCCTTGGATTTCTCACACAGCGCCTTCATAAAATCCAAAATCAGGTCGATGATTTCCGGGATTTCCTTCTTGACGTACAGGCGCATATCGAGCGCAACCTGATCGTTGCGCGAACGGCCGGTATGCAGACGCTTTCCGGTGTCGCCGATGCGCTCGGTCAACAGCTGCTCCACGTTCATATGGATGTCCTCGTAATCGAGCGAGAACTCCACATTGCCAGCTTCGATATCCTCGAGGATGCCCTTCAGCCCCTCGACGATCTTTTCGGCCTCGTGCTCCTCAATGATGCCCTGCTTGCCGAGCATGGTTG
>JBJDZO010000350.1:0-1536 GCA_051868095.1 Butyricicoccus sp.
GCCAAACGCCTGCGCCACCGCCTGTGCGGGGACGAACAGCGTGCCGTCGGTATTCACCGCCGGGCTGGACACCGATACGGCTTCCTCGCCGCCCGTGATCTCCGAGCCGTCCGCCGGAACCGTAATTTCAAGCTCGTCGCTGACAAACGTCACGCCAGTATCTTCTTCGGTCAGTGTCAGTTCCATCGCGTCCGCAAGGCCGCGTGCGGGCACCATGATATCGCCCTGTTCCGAGCGATAGACAGCTGCCGAAGCATCGCTTCCAAACGAAATCATTTCTCCGCCGGCCATCGCGCATTCGTTGCCTTCCTGCATGACCAATTCGTGTGACGAGCCTCCCAGCACGCCGCTGAAGCTCAAGCCGTCCATCGCCCCCGCTCCGCTCAGCAGCGGCGGCAGAATGGCTAGAAAAAAGACAAACGCCATCAGCACGGCACCAATTTTCCATTTCATAAGTCGCTTACCTTCTCCCACGTAAAAAAATTACCGAAGCACTCAAAGGCACAATCGCTATTTTGCGCCCTTGACCCCCAACAGTCATATTCATATTATTATAGCATATTCCTTTCGCTTTGAGGTAACAAAATGACAAAAAAACGCAGGATTTATCTGGAACATCCTGCGTTTTTCTTTTTATACAGAAAACAAATCGTCCGGCAGCAGCTGAATGCCTGCGCCGAGCAGATGCGGCCCCACATAAGTGGCCAATGTGCAGTCGATTTCGCCTTCGCAGCAGCTTTCGTATGCAGGCAGCGCCGCCTGCATGGCCGCACGAATCTGTTTCAGTTCGGCCGGGCTGTCGCCGTGCGCCACTGCAATATTATACCGTCCCTGTCCGGGATAATATTCCTTCACCATCTGCACCATTTTGTCGAGCGCCAGCTTGCGGCCGCGCACCTTGGCAATGTTCACCAGCTCACCGCCCGGCGCAAACGTGATGATCGGCTTGATTTGCAGCAGCGTGCCTGCTACGGCTGTGATTTTACCGATACGCCCGCCTTTTTGCAAGAATTCCAGCGTATCCACGCAGAAAAACACCTTGGTATTTGCAATCAGCTTGGGAGCTGCGCGCAGCAGCTCGGGCCAGCTGCGGCCCTCCTCGATGTACTTGGCCAGCTGCAAAACGGTCAGACCGGTGCCAAGCGAGCCGCTGAGCGAATCAAACGCGCGCACCTCCAGCCCGACGAAATCCCGGCCGACCGCCTGCACCATGTTGCAGGTGCCGCTCAGCCCGCCGGACAGATGCACCGCAAGCACCTTTTCGTAACCGGCCTCCCGGATACGGCGGAAGGCGTCCTCGATGAGTGTGCCGTCCGGCAGCGAGGTCTGCGGCATTTCTTCCTTCTGCCGGCGGTAGATCTCCGTCGCCTGAATGGTCACACCGTCCTGATATTCGCCCTCCGAGAAACGGATAATCAGCGGCACCATATAAATATCGTACTTCTTTCGCAGTTCTGCCGGGATATCCGCGCAAGAATCGGTCATCAGCGCAATTTTTTGTCGGTTCACTCGGATTCCTCCCATGCCGGGTCAGTC
>JBJDZO010000351.1:0-6706 GCA_051868095.1 Butyricicoccus sp.
TACGGCGACCAAGCTTAAATTTCGACTGCCGCTATGGTATAATGCCCGCAAGCGGTCATTATACCAGCTTATTTAAAAATTACACCATAGCGGCACTTTATGCGGCGGCCGGACTTAATCTTCGGTTGCCGCTATGGTATAATAAGAATAATTATACCAAGAGAGTGTGATATTCCATGGATTATCTGTCCCATAATATTTCGGTCAATCTGCGGCGCATCCGCCGCGCCAAGGGAATGAGTCTGGATGTTGTTTCCGAACAGACCGGCGTAAGCAAGAGTATGCTTGCCCAGATTGAAAAAGGCAATGCCAATCCGTCCATTGGTGTGCTCGGCAAGATCACGAGCGGTTTGCGCATCGAGTTCAACGATCTTATCAGCCCGCCGCCGCTGGATTCCTGTCTGGTACACGTGCCCGAGACCGAGCCGATCAAGGATGTGCCGGGGCAGTACCGGGTGTGGACCTGTTTCCCGTTTCTGGACAATCATCATGTGGAGATTTACCGCATTGAAATCGAGCCGAGCGGGATATACGCGGCTGGCGGCCACGGCGAACATACGCGGGAATACCTCGCCGTTCTGGAGGGCACGCTGGAGGTGCAGCTCGATGACGCCTGCCATACGGTCGCGCCCGACGATGTATTCCGCTTCGAATCCGAGCAGGATCACGTTTACCGAAACGCCGGAAACAGGCGGTGCGTGTTCCTGAGCTTCTTTGTGGAGTATACGTCGTGATGTGCAATATAGTGTACAAAACATGCACTCGGGTTCGAGACGCTCGCGGACAAGTGACCGAAAACGAAGGTTTTAGATTATGCACAGAATGAAACGATATATTGCACATGATTGACATGGAAATGCCGATATTTCGCAGGAAATGACCGACAAAAGTCGGATATTTGACGAAAAACAAAATCGAATGTGTGAAAAATATCCAATATAATATTCATTTAATTTCAAAGGTTTTAGGCAAAAAGTAGAAAGTAATGCGGCCTGATTGACAAGATTCGCCGGTTGTGTTACCCTATGGTTGTACAAAATAAAGGACAAAAGCAAAGGCGCTTTTCCCCCAGCCGGGGGAGCAGGCCTTTGCTTTTTTCATTTTCTGAGGAGGAATTTGTCATGAAATTAAAGGACACCGGCAAGACCGCGGAACAGATCAAGGAACTGGTTCAGAAGTACATGATCGAGACCTATGAGCGTTTCGATTTCGTGGCGGAAACCGCCGAGGGCATGTATCTCTACGATGAGAACGGCACGCCCTATCTGGATTTCTACGCAGGCATCGCCGTCAACTCGGCCGGTAACCGCAATCCGAAGGTTGTCGCGGCGGCAAAGGATCAGCTCGACGATATCATGCACACCTTCAACTATCCGTACACCATCCCGCAGGCGCTGCTCGCCGAAAAGATCTGCACCACCATCGGCATGGACAAAATCTTCTATCAGAACTCGGGTACCGAGGCCAACGAGGCCATGATTAAGATGGCGCGTAAGTACGGCGTTGAGAAGTACGGCCCGCACAAGTACGGCATCGTCACCGCGAAGATGGGCTTCCATGGCCGCACCTTCGGCGCAATGAGCGCCACCGGCCAGCCGGACAATGCCTGCCAGATTGGTTTCGGCCCGATGACTGACGGCTTCACCTATGCCGACTACAACGATCTGGAATCCTTCAAGGCGGCCTGCAATGAAAACACCATTGCAATTATGGTAGAGCCGGTACAGGGAGAAGGCGGCGTGCATCCCGCAACCCCCGAATTCCTGTGCGGCCTGCGCAAGTTCTGCGATGAAAACGGCCTGCTCCTGCTGCTCGACGAGGTACAGACCGGCTGGTGCCGTACCGGCGCTGTGATGTCCTATATGAACTATGGCATCAAGCCCGATATCGTTTCCATGGCCAAGGCACTCGGCGGCGGCATGCCGATCGGCGCAATCTGCACCACCGACGCGGTTGCAAAGGCCTTCACCCCCGGTTCCCACGGCACGACCTTCGGCGGCCATCCGGTATCCTGCGCGGCCGCGCTGGCCGAGATCAACGAGCTGCTCGACCGCGATCTGGCCGGCAACGCAAAGGCCATGGGCGACTACTTCTCCGCAAAGCTCGAGACCCTGCCGCATGTCAAGGAAGTCCGTCATCAGGGCTGCCTGCTCGGCGTGGAGTTCGACGGCTTTGCCAAGAGCGTGGACATCAAGCATAAGGCGCTTGAAAAGCACCTGCTCGTTACCGCCATCGGCGCGAACGTCATCCGTATGGTTCCGCCGCTCATCTTGACCGAAGCCGACTGCGATAAGGCTTATGATATCCTCAAGGAAGCGGTTGAGGAGCTGTCCAAATAAGCGAGCGGATTGCAATTCTGTTTCCCGGCTGCCCTGCGCAGGTGGCCGGGAAACAAAAAGAAAGGAGAACCCTTTTTATGAAGCATATCGTCATCACCGTAGGCTGTGAATACGGCTGCGGCGGCCCCAAGATTGGCAAAATTATTGCCGAGGATCTGGGCATTGAGTATTATGACCGCGAACTGATCGACAACATCATTGAGGAAACCGGCGTTTCCCGTTCGGTCATGGAAAAAGCGGAGGCCGGTGTGGACATCAAGGGCCGCGATATTTCCTTGCAGAACACCCAAAGCCCGACCAAGTATTCCAACCTGACCCAGCGTGTGGTTTACATCCAGACCGAGGTTGTCAAGAAGCTGGCCGAGCGCACCTCGTGCGTCATCATCGGCCGGTGCAGCGACTATATCCTGAAGGACCGCAAGGACTGCCTGAACGTGTTTATTTATGCGCCGGACGACGTGCGCATTCAGACGGTTATGGAGGAGCAGCATGTCTCCGAGGAGCAGGCGCGGGAACTGATTGAGCAGAATGATAAGATGCTCCACGCACGCTACAAGCAGATGACCGGCACCTACCGCGGCGACCGTCACAACCGCCATATGCTCATTGACAGTTCGATACTCGGCATCAACCGCACGGCAAAGCTGATTGAAAATCTGGCCGCCCAGATGTTTGGGGAAACGCTGTAACGCGGCTATATAGAGAGAAGTGCAACAAAGGTGTTGGACGCGGGCTTCTGCCGCTCCGACGCCGTTTTTTTTATTGGCAACACCGCACAATTGCAGCTTCGGCGCTTTGCGGAAATTTTGCGTCCTGATTTTGTTGCGATTTTTTGCAATACATCAAGTATTGCTGCAAAATCGCGCCGCATCAGTTCACAAAATTTTCTCGCAAATCGCGCTTGCCGAATTATGCGATGTAGCCTATCTCTTTCGAAAGGAAAGGCGACATGGATACGAAAAAGAAATCGGATTTTGACAAAGTGCTGGGCGCATGGGATATTCTTGTCATCGCGTTCGGTGCAATGATTGGTTGGGGCTGGGTGGTCTCCTCCGGCTCGTGGATTGAAACCGGCGGCGTCATTGGCGCGGCGCTCGGCTTCGTCATCGGCGGCATTATGGTGTTCTTCGTCGGTCTGACGTACGCGGAGCTGACCGCAGCCATGCCGCAGTGCGGCGGCGAACACGTATTCAGCCACCGTGCTATGGGTCCAACCGGCTCGTTTGTGTGTACGTGGGCCATTATTCTGGGCTATGTCGGCGTGGTATGCTTCGAGGCGTGCGCGCTGCCGACCATCATCACCTATATTTATCCTCCGTTCTTACAGGGCTATCTGTATTCGGTAGCCGGATTTGATATCTACGCTTCGTGGCTGGCCGTGGCCGTCATCATGGCGATTGTCATGACCTATATCAACATTCGCGGCGTCAAGACCGCGGCCATCCTCCAGACCATTCTGACCGTCATCATCGGCGGTGTCGGCATTCTGCTGATCGTGGCTTCCGCCATCAACGGCGATGCCTCCAACCTCAACGGCCAGATGTTTGTCGGGGAGTCGAGCGGCTCCATGCTCAAGGCAGTCATTGCGGTTGCGGTTATGACCCCGTTCTATTTCATCGGCTTTGACGTTATCCCGCAGGCGGCCGAGGAAATCAACGTACCGCTTAAGAAAATCGGTATGATTCTGGTGCTGTCCATCGTGCTCGCGGTTGCGTTCTATGCGCTTGTCATCATCGCGGTCGGCTATGCGCTGAACGCGGGCGCAATTGCTGCTTCGCAGACCGGCACCGGTCTGGTCACTGCGGACGCAATGGCCAAGGTATTGAACAGCACAATTATGGCCAAGGTGGTCATCATCGGCGGCATGTGCGGCATTGCGACCAGCTGGAATTCCTTCCTGATGGGCGGCAGCCGTGCCATGTACTCGATGGCCGAGTCCTATATGATTCCGAAGTTCTTTGCCAAGCTGCATCCCAAGTACAAAACCCCGGTCAATGCACTGTACCTGATCGGTGCGCTGTCGGTGCTCGCGCCGTTCGCAGGCCGCAAGATGCTGGTATGGATCGTTGACGCAGGCAACTTCGGCTGCTGTATCGCGTACTGCATGGTTTCGATTTCGTTTATCCTGATGCGCAAAAAGGCGCCCGATATGGAGCGCCCGTATAAGGTCAAGAACTATATGCTGGTCGGCATCATTGCTGTCCTGATGTCCGGCTTTATGGTGGTCATGTATCTGATTCCCGGTTCGGGCGCCGCGCTCGTATGGCAGGAATGGATCATGGTCGGCGGCTGGATTGTGCTCGGCATCGCGTTCTTCATCGCCTGCAAGCTCAAGTATCAGGAAAAGTTCGGCAGTCTGGTCGAAATCATTTCGGATGCCGATGCAGCGGCGCTGCAATCGAGCGACGAGGAAATTTCCGAGGCAGTGGATTTGGCCATCGATGCGGCAATCAACCGCGTACTCGACCGCGAAGCCGCCCGCAAATCGGCGCTTACCATGGATTTCCATTACTATCTGCCGGTCAATCTGGTGTTCGGCTGCGGCAAGGTGCAGCAGGTCGGCACGCTGACCGCTCCCTACGGCAAAAAGGCGCTGATTGTCACCGGCCACAGCAGCGCCAAGAAATCCGGCCTGTATGACCGGGTCAAGGATGCTCTGAAGGCGGCCGGTGTGGACAGCGTCCTGTTTGACAAGGTTGCGCAGAACCCGCTGACCACCACCGCCGAAGAAGGCGCGGCCTTTGCGAAGAAGAATGGCTGCGACTGCGTGGTTGCCATCGGCGGCGGCTCGATTATGGACTGTGCCAAGGGCATTGCGTTCCTCGCGGTCAATGACGGCGACATCAATGACTATATCTTTGGCCGCAAGCAGAGCGACGCGGCGCTGCCGCTCGTGGCGATTCCGACGACCTGCGGCACCGGCTCGGAGGGCAACGGCTTTGCCGTGCTGACCAACCCGGAGAACGGCGACAAGAAGAGCCTGCGGTGCAGCGCGATTGTGCCCAAGGTTTCGATTGTTGACCCCGAATGCATGATGACCATGCCGAAGAAGGTACTGGCTTCGGTCGGCTTCGACGCCCTGTGCCACAGCATCGAGGCATATACCTCCCGGATTGCGCAGCCCTTCACCGATGCGCTCAGCCTGTATGCGATCACCATGCTGGCAGAAAATCTGGTGAATGTCTACACCGGCGCGGATACCAGCCGGTCGGCGTGGGAAAAGATCACGATTGCCAGCACGATTGGCGGTATGGTAATCAACACGGCGGGCGTAACGCTTGCGCATGGCATGGAGCATCCGGCGAGCGGCCTGAAGGACATCGTCCATGGACGCGGTTTGGCTGCACTGACGCCCGCCGTCATCGAAGCATCGTATTCGGGCAATCGTGCCAAGTTTGGACGCATTTCCCGTTTGCTGGGCGGCTTCTCGGCCGAGGACTGCGCACCCAAGGTACGTGAGCTGCTGAAAAAGCTCGATCTGGAGCTGTCGCTGTCCGATCTCGGCATCGAAGCATCGGATATTCCGTGGATGGCCGAAAACTGCATGAAGGTTTCGGCGGCCAGCGTAGCGAACAACCCGGTTGTCTTTACGCAGGAGCAAATCGCAGAGATTTACAGCAACGCACTTTGACCACAACATCTTCTCATGAAACAGGAACGGCCCGCTGTCCGAAAGGATGGCGGGCCGTTCCCGTGCCGAAAGGATGCAGTGTCCGGCCAGCTCATACCGTTCCGGCCGGGCAGAAATTCCCGGGATTTTGGCTTTGGATTCAGCAGCTGTGCGTCCAATCCTCTGCGAGCAGGGATGCACGCTGCTTTGCCTGCTCCAACAGGGCGTTTGCGTCCGCGCCGACGATATCCAGACCCTCTGCCGACAGGCAGCGGATATTCGGTATTCCGTAAAAGGTCTGCGCCAGCGCTTTGACATATGCAAAGCCATAATTACGATCCTCCACAGGACCTCCGGCTGTGGTCACATAGACCAGCCACTTTGCCCGACACAGCCCCTCGGGGATTCCGGCTGACGTATACCGAAAGGTGAGCCCGGTCACAGTCACAGCTTCCAGATAGGTGCGCAGCACGGCCGGGAACAGCAAATCCCAATACGGCGCCGCGATCACGATCTGATCGGCCGCTGCAAACTGCCGGGCAAATCGGAACAGATCGCCGGAATAATCTCCTGCTTGCACAGCGGCATCCCGGGCTTGCAGCGCCGCCCAGTCCAGGGAAGAAAGCTGCTCGTCAAACAGCCGTACTTCTTCCACCGTTCCCGGTGTTCTCTCCAAAAGGCTTCGGGCCAGTGCAAGGGTTCGGGAATGGGGGCGTGGGCAGGCGTTGACAAAAAGAATACGGTGCATGAACATTCC
>JBJDZO010000352.1:0-6700 GCA_051868095.1 Butyricicoccus sp.
TTCGTCCCGCCGCTTCCAGCGCACCGGCACCATGCCGAACGGCGCGCTGGTGGTGGACGATTATGCCCATCATCCGAGCGAGATGCGCGCGACGCTGGCCGCAGCCCGTGAAATGGACTTCGATCGCATCATCTGCGCGTTCCAGCCGCATACTTACACCCGCACCAAGGCGCTGTTCCATGAATTTGTGGACGCGCTGGGGCTGTGCGATCTGGCCGTACTCGCGCCGATCTATGCCGCCCGCGAGCAGAATACCATCGGAATCTACTCGTCCGATCTGGCTGCTGAGGTGCCGGGCGCGAAGAGCTTCGATTCCTTTGAGGAAATCGCGGATTTCCTGAGAAAAGAGGCCAAACCCGGCGATCTGGTGCTGACCATGGGCGCGGGCAACATCGACGAAGTCGGCCGGATGCTCGTGGAGAAGTAAGGCGCTTCAAGAGCAAGGTTACAAAAAGTTAACAGAACCCAGAAAAGCACGGAAGTCATGCTTGACAAATCGGACAAATTGCGCGATAATATTACCAGAAGCAATTGGTTATTTTGTATAAGCCACACGCGGAATGGAGGGATCGGGCATGACAGATAACCTCGTAATTACGATCAGCAGACAGTATGGCACCGGCGGTCGTGAAATTGGACATAAGCTTGCGCTTCGTCTTGGTATTTCGTTCTTCGACCGTGAGCTGATCACCCGTGCGGCAAAGAAATCCGGATTCAGCGAAGAACTGTTTGAGCAGCTCGACAAGCGCGCAACCAACAGCTTCCTGTATTCGCTTACCATGTTTGGTTCCACCGGTCTCAACGGCATGAGCCTGACCGATCAGCTCTATTTGGCACAGGCCAAGGTCATCCGCGAAGCGGCAGAGACCGGCCCGTGCGTCATCGTTGGCCGCTGCGCCGATCATGTGCTGCGCGAGTGCACGAATAAATTTGATTTCTTTATCCATGGCACGCTTGAGGATCGCGTGCGCCGGATTCAGTCCTGCGGCGATTATGAAATCACCGGCAAGTCCCCGGAGGCCGCGCTCGAGAAGATGGATAAACAGCGTTCGACCTACTACAACTACTACACCGGCAAGGCTTGGGGCAAGTGCGATCATTATGATCTGTGCGTCAATGCCGGCCGTTTGGGTACCGATAAAGCGGTCGATTTGATTTTGACCTATGTCAATTCTCTGAAGAAGTAAACTTCAGGGACTGTTGCTTGAGAAAAGAGAGGGAGAGAGGCAGCGCGAATCATCCGGTTCGCGCTGTTTTTCGTTTTTGCGCAAAAAAAGAGAGAGAGAAGGCCGGTTCCTTCTCTCTTTTTTCATGCGTTTCGGTCGGGCAGGCTGGCGAGTACAATCGCGCCGAGAATCAGGGCAATGCCCGCGAGTTTGGCCGCGGTGACGCTCTCATGAAACGCCAGAAATCCGAGCAGCGCCGCGACAACCGGTTCGACGGTCGCCAGAATCGACGCCTGACCGGCTTCTACATGGGTCAATCCGGCGGTGTACAGCAGATAAGCGCCCACTGTGCACAGCAGCGCGATGCCGATGCCGGGCAGCAGGACGGCCGGTTCGGTCAGGCGGGCAAATAGTACAGCCGGATGGCTGAGCGGCAGCAGACCGAGCGCCGCAAACACGAACGAATACACCGTGACCGTTTCCGGAGCGTAATCACGCAGCGCGAGCTTGCCGAAAATCGAATACAGCGCATAGCCCAGCCCGGCGCCGAGACCATACAGCAGTGCGGGACGTGACAGAGTCAGCGCGCCGCCGAACGCGCCGGAAATGCAGGCGCAGCCCAAAATCGTGAGCACAAGCGCGGCCAGCTTGCGCCGGGTGATCGCTTCCCGGAACAGCACGCGGGAAAAGATAATTACAAACGCCGGCGCGGTATACAGCAGCAGCGCCGCAACCGCAACGCCCGCGCGGTCAATTGCGGTATAGTAGCAGAAATTGAAGAATGCCAGGCTGAGCATGCCGGTGCCGACAAAGTACAGCAGATGCACCGGGCGACGGATGCGCATCAACGCCGGATTGCGCACGGCCAGCCATGCCAGCAGCAGAAGAGCCGAGATGCCAAACCGCACCGCGACCGCCTGAAAGCCGTCCAGCCCGGCCGCGGACAGGCGCTTGAAGAAAATCGAAATCAGACCCCACAGCACGCCTGCGCCCGCAATCATGAGACCGTATCTGCGCTGTTTCATGCGTCTTTCAGAAGCCAGTCGGCCATATCCTGCGGCGTGGCGGCAAGCGCATAGGCGCCGGCTTCACGCAGCTCGGCTTCCGAGCCAAAACCAAACCGCACGCCAAGACAGCGCAGGCCATGCCGCTTCGCGCCAAGTACATCATGGCGGCGGTCGCCAATCATGATGGTGTCATCCGGGGACGGATTCCCCAGACGGCGCAGGGTTTCGTCGATGACTTCATCTTTCTGAGAGATGCGGCCGTCCATGGTTGCGCCGCAGATGACGGTGAAATACCGCGAAAGGTCAAAATGCTCCAGAATGCGCACAGCAAAGACCTCAGGTTTGGAGGTTGCCAGCGCAAGAGTGCACCCGGCGGCCTGAAGCCGGGCAAGCGCAGCGGGAATGCCGTCATACACGCGGTTTTCGAACAGACCGATCTTTTCATAGCGGGCGCGGTAGGCATCCTTGCAGCGCACGGCGGTATCATGGTCGAGGTGATGGTTTTCCATGAAGCCGTCCACAAGCGGCGGGCCAATATAAGGGGTCAGGGTAGACAGGTCGGCGGTCTCGATGCCCGCGATCGTGCGCAGCGCGTGATCGACCGATTTGGTAATGCCCTCCTGCGAGTCGGTCAGCGTGCCGTCCAGATCGAATAAGAGATAATGATACATGGTTTGTTCCTCAAAGCAAAGCGGCGAGGGGAGAACTCGCCGCTTCGGGAATTGTTTTTTACTTGCCGAACAGGGTCTTGAGCCGCTCCGCCGCTTCCAGCGTCTTCTGCTGGTCGCCGAAGGCGAAACAGTCCAGTGGACTGTTTCGCAGACGCCCTGCCGCAGGCATGCGTCTGGAAAGGTACGTGCCCCAAACAGGAACGCATTTGCCACGGACAGTGAGGCGGAAACGGGAGGCGGCCAGCGGGTTCCATTCAGCACAAATGCACTTACTTGCCGAACAGGGTCTTGAGCCGCTCCGCCGCTTCCAGCGTCTTCTGCTGGTCGCCGAAAGCCGTCAGCCGGAAGAAGCCCTCGCCGTTTGCGCCGAAGCCCGAACCCGGCGTACCAACCACATTGGCGTTCTCCAGCAGGTAGTCGAAGAACTCCCAGGACTTCATGCCGTTCGGGCACTTGAGCCACAGATACGGGCTGTTCTTGCCGCCGGTGTACCAGATACCCAGCTCGTCGAGGGTCTCTGCCAGTACCTTGGCATTCTGCTTGTAGTAGCTGAGGTTCTCCTGAATCTGCTTCTGGCCTTCCTCCGAGAAAACAGCTGCCGCGCCGCGCTGTACCACATACGGCACGCCGTTGAACTTGGTGGTCTGACGGCGCAGCCACATCTTGTTCAGGCTCATGCCGTCGCGCTCAAGCGCCATCGGCACAACCGTATAGCCGCAGCGGGTACCGGTAAAGCCCGCGGTCTTGGAGAACGAGCAGAACTCAATCGCGCAGGTCTTCGCACCCTCAATCTCAAAGATCGAGCGGGGCAGGGTATCGTCCACGATGAAGCACTCATAGGCCGCATCATACAGAATAATCGCGTTTTCCTTGTTCGCGTAATCGACCCATGCCTTCAGGCCCGCACGGTCATAGGCCGCACCGGTCGGGTTGTTCGGGGAGCACAGATAAATGATGTCCGCGTGCACCGACGCATCCGGCAGCGGCAGGAAGCCGTTGGACTCGTTTGCATCCATGAAGATGATCTTGCGGCCCGCCATGGTGTTGGTGTCCACATAAACCGGGTAAACCGGATCGGGAACCAGAACGGTGTTGTCCACACTGAACAGGTCGAGAATGTTGCCGAGGTCGCTCTTTGCGCCGTCCGAAATAAAGATTTCTTCCGAGTCGAGCATGGTGCCGCGGGCAGCATAGTATTCCTGAATGGCGTCCTTCAGGAAATTGTAGCCCTGTTCCGGGCCGTAGCCGCGGAAGGACTCCTGCACGCTCATTTCGCACAGTGCCTGCTGCATAGCTTCGATGACAGCCGGAGCCAGCGGCAGGGTCACGTCACCGATGCCCAGACGGATGATCGGCGCGCCCGGATTCTTTTCGCCGTACTCAGCGACCTTGCGATTGACATTGGAGAACAGATAGCTGTCCGCAATGTTCTTAAAATTAAGATTCAGCATAACTTTAATACTCCTTCGGGTATGATTGACTTGTTTACGCTTCGACCGTGCCTTCGAACACCGTGGTGGCCGGGCCGGTCATGAAAACGGTCTGGTCGGTGTAGCAGATGGTCAGGTCGCCGCCGCGCAGATGGACAAGGATATTGTCCCCCTTGGCGGCCAGGCCGCTCAGTACAGCCGTCACGCCGACCGCACACGCGCCGGTGCCGCATGCCCAGGTTTCGCCGCTGCCGCGCTCCCAGACGCGCATTTTCAGCGTGCCGTCGGGCAGGACGTTGACAAATTCGGTGTTGACGCGCTCGGGGAACAGCGGATTGTGCTCAAACTTCGGGCCGAGACGCGCAAGGTCGAGCGAATCCACATCTTCCTTCAGGAACACGACGCAATGCGGGTTGCCCATGGAAACGCAGGTGATGTGGTACACCTTTTCATCGATGACGAGCGGGGCATCTACCACACGGTCGCCGTCCAGATAGACCGGGATTTTGGTCGGCTCCAGCGCTGCCGGACCCATATCCACGCGCACGGTCTTGACCTTGCCGTTTTCCGGGTGCAGAATCAGCGTTTTGATGCCGGACAGGGTTTCTACGGTGATTTCGGTCTTGCCGCTTACCATGTTGTTATCATAGAGGTACTTGCCGACGCAGCGAATGCCATTGCCGCACATTTTGCCCTCCGAGCCGTCGGCGTTGAACATCCGCATGCGCGCGTCCGCGACTTCGGACGGACAGATGAGGATGATGCCGTCGCCGCCGATGCCGAAGTGATGGTCGGACAGGCGGACAGCCAGCTCCTCGGGATTTTTGACCTCGTGGTCAAAGCAGTTGAAATAAATATAGTCGTTGCCGCAGCCGTGCATTTTGGTAAAGGGAAGCTTCATACAAATCGCTCCTTTGCGGTTCTTTTGTTAAGAATTTATAAGCAGACATGCATAACCTTTCATGCCGCTCGATACGCACTATTATAGCATTCTGAAAATCAGAAATAAAGTGCAATGCGGAAATTTCCGCGGCACAAAACGCAGATTTTACAGCCCACACAGGTTCTGCCGGATTTGCTCCGAAAAATGTGCGCAATTTGCATAGAATCGCGCAGAAAGCCCGGTTTTTCTTGTGGAATGCGTGGAATCTGTGTAGCGCGGAAAGATTTGCGGGACGTGCGCTTGACGCGGACAGAGCCGCGCCCCTATAATAAATACTGAAAGATAGTATCCTTCCTCGGGAAGGAGCCGCCGCGGGCAATCGGCCCGGACGGCACAAGGAAACGATATATATTCCAACATTAGGGAGGTTTTGACGCATGGATACGGCAAAACGTGTGCCGGAGTATTTCGGCAGTATGGTATTCAACGAGAACGTCATGAAGGAACGGCTTCCGAAGGACGTGTACAAGGCGCTCAAAAAGACGGTGGACGAGGGCACGGCGATTGACCCGGCCATTGCCAACGTCGTAGCAAACGCCATGAAGGATTGGGCGCTGTCCAAGGGCGCGACCCATTTCACCCATTGGTTCCAGCCGATGACCGGCGTAACCGCTGAGAAGCATGACAGCTTCATCACCCCGGAAGGCAGCTGCGGCGTCATCATGGAGTTTTCCGGCAAAGAACTGATCAAGGGTGAGCCGGATGCATCGTCGTTCCCGTCGGGCGGTCTGCGTGCGACCTTTGAGGCGCGCGGCTACACCGCATGGGACCCGACCTCCTATGCATTCATCAAGGATAATACCCTGTGCATCCCGACCGCATTCTGCTCCTACACCGGCGAAATTCTCGATAAGAAAACCCCGCTGCTGCGTTCGATGGACGCGATCAGCAAGCAGGCCTGCCGGGTGCTGAAGCTGTTCGGCAAGGACTGCAAGCGCGTGACCACCACCGTGGGCGCCGAGCAGGAATATTTTCTCATCAATAAGAACGACTATGCCAAGCGCCGCGACCTGATTTTCACCGGCCGCACGCTGTTCGGCGCGATGGCGCCCAAGGGGCAGGAGATGGAAGACCACTATTTCGGCTCCATCCGCCCGCGTGTTAAGGCGTTCATGGAGGAGCTGGATGACGAGCTTTGGAAGCTCGGCGTGCTGTCCAAGACCGAGCACAACGAGGTTGCGCCCTGCCAGCACGAGATGGCTCCGATTTTCGAGACCACCAACGTGGCGACCGATCACAATCAGCTCACGATGGAAGTTATGAAGCGGGTAGCTGACAAGCATGGCTTTGTCTGCCTGCTGCATGAAAAGCCGTTTGACGGTGTGAACGGTTCGGGCAAGCATAACAACTGGTCGCTGTCCACCGACCGCGGAGAAAATCTGCTCGAGCCGGGCTCGACCCCGCATTCGAACGCCCAGTTCCTGCTGTTCCTGACCGCGGTCATCAAGGCGGTGGACGACTATCAGGATCTGCTGCGCATCTC
>JBJDZO010000353.1:0-1523 GCA_051868095.1 Butyricicoccus sp.
TACGTATCCGGGAACAGATAGCCTTCCAGCCATCCCTCCTCGGGCGGCAGCTCGTCCTTTAGGAACTCATGCTTGAACGCATATTCATTCAGTGCTTTGTCAAGCTCACTTTCCGAACATACGCTGTTTTCGATCAGGGTTTCCCGAATCTGCGCAAGCGTATAGCCCTCCGGAATGGTGACCTTGACCGTCTTCTTCTTGTCGGCGTTGCGCAGCGCACGGATGATCTGATTGTAGTCCATCGCCGGGCTCAGCTCATAAGTGCCCGCAAGGATATCCACATCCTTGTCTGTTACCTTGAGGAACAGCTTGAACAGGCTGCCGTAATTGACGACTCCGGTTCGATCCAGTTGCTCGCTCAGCTCTGATGCCGTGGTGTTTTGCTCGATGGTAATCGTAACGGTGTCCTCGCTCTTGACCAGCGCCAGCACATCATTGGCCGCAAACAGCGCGACCATGGAAAGCAGTACCGAGATGCCGACCACAATTACCAGATACAGCAGCGCGCCAGCGCAGCCGGTTGATTTCCTTTTTTTGCGGCGCCGAGGCTGTCGCCGCGTGTACGCATCCCCACTGTCCCAGTCACGCGGGGTCCGATTTTGTGAGTCCATACAATCCTCCTGAAAACTAAATCACACCAAAAACAGTTTTGGCAAAAAATGCAATGAGAAAGGCAATCGCCGCCGGATTGCCAATCATCGCACGGATGGCTGCTGCGGCTCCCTGTCCCTGTACAAAATGTGGAACACGGCCAGCCAGAAGTAACCGTTCCGCTGCGCGCAGCGACAAATAAACAAACAGCAGAAGCAGAAGCACGCACAGTGCCGGGAAATAATTCCAGATTCCGAACGCACTGTATGTATCTGTCATCCAAAGAGCAAACAAATAGAACAAATTATTGGCTGCGTGAGCAATCACAGCGGGCCAGATTGACCCATACGCAAATACCAGCCAGCCGAATACCAGTCCACCAAGCAGTGGCCCAATAAAGTGATACAACGAGCCATGCAGCATGGCAAACACCAAGGCGGTCAAAAAAATGCACAGTCCGGTGCCCGCGTACCGCGAAAACACCTGAAACACCGCACCGCGGAGGTAGATTTCCTCTACAACGGCCGGAACCAGCGCAACCGCAAGAATATACACCAATGGATGGCCGCTGAGATCGGACGCCTGAAACGATGCCGGATTGAGGGCCGAGATGTTGTCCCCAGCAATCTGAAGCACCAGAAAATTCACCAGAAAAGACAGGAGCGACACCGCAATACCCAGCCGCACTGCAAAACGCACGGTTGAACCGCGCAGACGCTTGCGCGATGTCGGAATTTTGATCTGCTCTCCGCGCCGCAGCGGCAGGATAATCATGAGCGTAGGCACCAGAAATGCAATAATTTCCGCGAGCAGAATCCACCATACAAGAATTCCGCTACGAAGCTCCTTGCCGACTGCACCGCCCGCAATCAGCAGACAGAAGCAGCAGAACAGCGAAATACCGGTCAGAAAAGCAGACCTATTTTTCATGC
>JBJDZO010000354.1:0-1509 GCA_051868095.1 Butyricicoccus sp.
CTGGTATCGTAAGAAAGGTCGATGAGCTCGGCCGTATTGTACTCCCGATCGAACTGCGCCGCACTCTGGACATCGAAGTGAAGGATGCTCTTGAGATCTATGTTGATGGCGCACAGATCATCCTGAAGAAGTATGAGCCTGCCTGCATCTTCTGCGGCAACGCAAAGGATATTGTAAACTACAAGGGCAAGAATATCTGCCGCGAGTGCCTCGCTGAGATGGCTTCCAAGGCATAAGTACATAATCTGAATGATGACACGGTGTATCCCCGATATGCCGTGTCATTTTTTTGCGCGCGTGCGCCGGTATTTCTCTCGGGTAGCCATGCCGCCGCGGATATGGCGCTCCTGCTTGTTCCGGCTGAGCACCTCCTGCACCTGTACAAACAGCATCCGGTTGAGATGCTGCAAACGGGTCGTGATGTCCTTATGGACGGTGGATTTGCTGATCCCAAACTGTGCGGCGGCCTGCCGCACGGTCGCCCCGTTCTCGATGATGTACTGCGCCAGGCTAATCGCCCGCTCCTCCGGCAAGCCTTTCACGTTCGTTCCCCCTGTTCCTTCGTGGTTTATTGTATTCCTATGAGCCGGAACGCGCGATTAGACCAACAGACTTGTTTTTCGCCGCCGCTGTGCTATAATGGTAATCGTGTCATCTGACGCCATTCTTTGTCATTTGAGGGGGAATTCTTATGGAAAAACAGGAAAAGCGCGGCATATATTATGCGCTTCTGGTGCTGGTCATGGTACTCTGGGGCAGTCTGTATGTTGCGAATAAATTCATCATGACCATCATCCCGAATTTTACACTGCTGTTTCTGCGCTATTTGCTCGCGGCAGTATGCTTGACGGTGGTACGCTGCTTCCGCGACCCGAACAAGGCCGCGAAGCCCATGAAAATCGCACGCGCGGATTATAAATATATCCTGCTTTTGGGTCTGGGCGGTTATGCGGTGTCGGTCGGCATACAGCAGCTCGGCACCAAGCTGAGCGGCGCATCGCTGGCATCGCTCATCAATTCGACCAACCCGATTTTCATTGTGGCGTTCGCCATTGTACTGCTGCATGAGAAAGTGACCGTGCGCAAGGTGATCTGCATTTTATGCGCCGTATGCGGTGCGGGATTGATCGTGGGCGGAAATCTGGGCGGCAGCCGCCTGTCCGGCGCGATTTTCTCCATTCTGTCGGTGCTGCTGTGGGCGTTCTCCAGCGTAACCGTGCGTTCGTTCACCCAGCGCTACGATGCGCTTTCGGTGACGACCTATGGAATTTATGTCGGCACGGTGGCAACGCTTCCCGTGGCGCTTTGGGAGCTGGCACACACGCCCGGCATCCATCTGCTGCGCGCCGATATCATTCTGCCGTTGCTGTACATTGGTGTCATCTGCACCACGACCGGCCATACGCTCTGGAATTACTGCCTGTCCAAGATGGAGGCAAGCACCTGCTCGCTGTTCTATCCGATCCAGCCGCTGGCTTCGATGGTGCTCGGCATCCTGATCCTGCATGA
>JBJDZO010000355.1:0-1501 GCA_051868095.1 Butyricicoccus sp.
CCTCAGGCGATACATGGCCGATGGATGCGCCGCGGGACGCGCCCGAGAAACGGCCATCGGTGATCAGCGCAACATCCTTATCCAGCTTCATGCCAGCGAGCGCCGAAGTCGGGTTGAGCATCTCACGCATGCCGGGGCCGCCCTTCGGGCCTTCGTAGCGGATAATCACGACGTCGCCCTTGACGATTTTGCCGGTGTAGATCGCTTCAATCGCGTCCTCCTCGCAGTCAAAGACACGTGCCGGGCCTTCATGCACCATCATTTCGGGTGCAACCGCCGAACGCTTGACAACGCAGCCGTTCTTTGCGATGTTGCCCCACAGAACTGCGATGCCGCCGGTCTCGGAGTACGGCTGCTCAATCGGACGAACAACCTCCGGATTACGGTTTACTACGCCCTCAAGGTTCTCACCGACCGTCTTGCCGGTGCAGGTGATCAGGCTGAGGTCGAGGAAGTCGCGCTTTGTAAGTTCCTTCATGATCGCCGGAACACCGCCTGCCGCATACAACTGCTCAATGTGGTGCGGGCCTGCCGGAGCGAGGTGGCAGATGTTCGGGATCTTGGCCGAAATCTCGTTCAGGGTCTCAAGCTCGAGCGGTACGCCTGCTTCGTTTGCGATGGCGAGCAGGTGCAGCACCGAGTTGGTCGAGCAGCCGATGGCCATTTCGCAGCACAGTGCGTTGCGGAATGCCTTCTCGGTCAAAATATCACGCGGCTTGATGTCCTTTTCGACCAGTTCCATGATCTTCATGCCCGCGTGCTTGGCCAGATGGATACGCGCCGAAGTGACCGCCGGGGTGGTGCCGTTGCCGGGCAGTGCCATACCGATTGCTTCGGACAGGCAGTTCATGGAGTTTGCGGTGTACATGCCCGCGCACGAGCCGCAGCCCGGGCAGGAATTGCACTCGGCTTCGTAGAAGGTGGCCTCGTCCAAGATGCCGGCCTTATATGCGCCGACTGCCTCAAAGGTCTTGGACAGCGAAACCTCTTCGCCGCCGAAATGGCCGGCCATCATCGGGCCGCCCGAAACCAGAATGGACGGGATATTGAGACGTGCGGCCGCCATCAGCATGCCGGGTACGATCTTATCGCAGTTCGGGATGAGCACCAGACCATCGAGCTGATGGGCCTGTGCCAGCGTTTCCACGCTGTCCGCGATCAGCTCGCGGGAAGCGAGCGAATACTTCATGCCGATGTGGCCCATGGCGATGCCGTCGCAGACGCCGATGGCCGGGACGAGAACGGGCGTACCGCCCGCCATGGAAACGCCGGTCTTGACGGCGGCGGCGATCTTATCGAGGTTGATATGGCCGGGGATGATCTCGCTGTACGCGGAGACAACGCCGATGATCGGGCGGTTCATCTCCTCATCGGTCATACCGCAGGCGCGCAGCAGCGAACGGTTCGGCATGCGCTCCGGGCCCTTTGTGATGTTGTCACTTCTTCTGGGCATAGGGATTCCCTCCTTTGGATTGGATATGAGACAGGGGCAGGCGGAGAT
>JBJDZO010000356.1:0-1501 GCA_051868095.1 Butyricicoccus sp.
AACCTTGCCGGAGGTATCGGGAACCTGCTTTACACAAACGATAACTTTCATGATTTATGTATTCCTCCTTATTCCTTACTTGCCCAGGATGTTACCGGAGATAACAACGCGCTGGATTTCAGAAGTACCCTCATAGATCTCGGTGATCTTGGCGTCACGCATCATGCGCTCAACCGGGTAATCCTTGGTGTAGCCGTAGCCGCCGTGTACCTGAACTGCCTTGGTGGTGATCTTCATAGCAGCCTCGGAAGCGAACAGCTTAGCGGTAGCAGCGTCCAGAGTGAACTTTTCGCCAGCAGACTTCTTAGCAGCAGCCTTGTAGGTCAGCAGACGAGCAGCCTCAACAGCGACATGCATGTCAGCAAACAGGAACTGGGTGTTCTGGAACTTGGAGATCGGACGGCCGAACTGCTCACGGGTCTTAGCGAAAGCAATCGCCTCGTTCATAGCGCCCTCGCAGATGCCGAGTGCCTGAGCAGCGATGCCGATACGGCCGCCGTCCAGAGTCTGCATGGCGATCGGGAAGCCGCGGCCTTCCTTGCCGAGCAGGTTTTCCTTCGGAACGATGCAGTCGGTGAAGACAATCTCAGCCGTGGGGGAGCCATGCAGGCCGAGCTTCTGCTCGTGCTTGCCGACAGAGAAGCCCGGGAAGGAGCTCTCAACGATGAACGCAGAAATGCCCTTGGTGCCCTTGGACTTGTCGGTCATAGCAAATACTACGAATACGTCTGCAACATAACCGTTGGTGATGAAGATCTTGGAACCGTTCAGTACGTAGTGGTCGTCAACCAGCTCTGCGGTACAGGTGCCCTTTGCAGCATCAGAACCTGCGTCCGGCTCGGTCAGAGCGAAAGCGCCAACCTTGTGGCCCTCGGTCAGCATGCGCAGATACTTCTGCTTCTGCTCCTCGGTACCGTGCTGGATGATCGGGCCGCAGCACAGGCCGTTATGGGTAGCGAGGATGTCGCCGGTCGAAGCGCACTGCTTGGACAGCTCCTCGATTGCGATCGCGCCGCAGATGTCGTCAGCGCCAGCGCCGCCGTATTCCTTCGGAACGATCATGCCCATAACACCGAGGTCAAACAGGTGCTCGATGTTTTCGCGGGGGTATTCGCAGGTCTCGTCGGTGTACGCAGCGATGGGCTTTACTTCATTCTCGGTGAAGCTCTGCATCATCTGGCGAACCAACTCCTGCTCACGGGTCAGATGGAAATCCATGTTCAAGTCTCCTTTAATTTGTATGTATTTGCCGATGCCGGCGAATGCCGGCTTTCTGCCGTAACCGGGCTGCAAAATGCAGCTCAAACCATAAAAAAGCCCACCGACGCCCAGGAAAAAGGCGGTCAGAGGAGCCAATCTTATGTGCGGGGACAGGGGATGAAAAACGCGACAGTCTTGCACAAAAGGTGGGTATCTCTCTGGTTCCCTTCAAGATAGTTTTTGCGCATATTTATGTTAAGTTTTGTTTTTCTGCTTTAATATACCATATTCAATGCGGTTC
>JBJDZO010000357.1:0-6508 GCA_051868095.1 Butyricicoccus sp.
AGGCGCTGGGCGGGCAGAAGGGCGCGGTCGGTGTGTACGACTACACGACCGGCGAAATTCTGTGCATGGTGTCTACCCCGTCCTTTGACCCGGACAATCCGCCGGACAGCTTCGAGGATGACAAATATGAAGGCGTGTTCCTCAACCGCTTCCTATCCGCAGCCATCGTGCCCGGCTCGATTTTTAAAACGGTCACCCTGAATGCCGCGCTGGAAAATATCCCCGATTTGTACGACCGTACTTGGGAATGCGACGGCAGCGTGACTGTCGGCGGCGCGGAGATCACCTGTCCGTCCGCGCATGGCACGCTGGATATTGAATCGGCGTTTGCCAACTCGTGCAACGGCGTATTCGGCCAGCTCGCGGCCGAGATGGGCGGCGAAACTATGCAGAAATACGTCGATCAGGCTGGTTTGACCAGCAGTCTGTCGGTGGACGGAATCCAGACCGCCAAGGGCACCTTCTCTTTCAAGGGCGAGGACAAGGGCCAGATTGCATGGAGCGGCGTTGGTCAGGGCAAAGATGCCCTCAACCCCTGTTCGATGATGACCTATATGGGTGCGATTGCGGCGGGCGGTAAGGCTGCGGTGCCGCGCCTCATCGCATCGATTGACACCGGTTCGATCGTGCCGGGCGGCAAATTCACCACCAAGCAGACCGGCGAACTGGTCAGCGCCGAGACCGCAGCCACACTGCGCAAAATGCTGCGAAACAATGTTGTGGAAACCTATGGCTCCGGCCGATTCCCGGACGGCACCTGTGCCAAGTCGGGCACGGCTGAAGTTGGCGGCGGCAAGACCCCGAACGCATGGTTTGCGGGCTTCATCGACAGCCCAAGCCATCCGTATGCGTTTATCGTGTGCGTGGAAAACGGCGGCGGCGGTGCGCGCGTCGCGGGCGAGGTCGCCAGCGAGGTGCTGAACGCAATTGTCGATAAAATGAACGGATAAATCGAAAGGCTCCCGGAAAATGGGAGCCTTTTTCTGCAAGAATTTCCGAACAAAAATTCTACGAACAAAATTTCGAAAAACTCTTTTCACCAAACAGATGTTCTGCTATAATAACGGTAGAAGCTTCGGCGAACCGGCCGCCTTGGATGCCGGAAACAGACAGAATTTCGGGAGGAAAAGAGTATGAGCGCACGTTTCAGCCAGATGATTGGATGGATTTCACTTGTTTTTGTATTTGCGGTCGTCAACGCGGTCGACCGGGGCACGCTGACCGGTGCACCGATGCTCTGGGGCAGCCTGCTCGGTATCGGCGGCTTAATGATCGCGCTGTTCGGGCAGTGCCGGGCCATTCAGCGTGCCCGTCCGTCCCAGCGGCCGCATGCTGTACCGGTGCGTACCGAACGCCGCCCGCGCAGCCGATAAAAAAATCCCGCTCCAAGTCGGAGCGGGATTTTTGTGTTACTTGGTGCCGAAAATACGGTCGCCTGCGTCACCGAGGCCGGGCACGATATAACCGTGCTCGTTCAGGCCCTCGTCGATGGCAGCAACGAAAATATCAACATCCGGATGCGCGTCCTGTACGGTCTTGATGCCGACCGGAGTGGACAGCAGGCACATCAGCTTGATATGCTGTACGCCCTGATCCTTCAGGGTCTGGATGGCGTCCGCTGCCGAACCGCCGGTAGCAACCATGGGGTCGATCAGGATGACGTCGCGTTCCGCGATATCCACCGGCAGCTTGCAGTAGTAGTTCACCGGCTTCAGGGTTTCCGGGTCGCGATACAGGCCCAGATGACCAACCTTGGCCGCCGGGATCAGCTCGAGCATACCGTCTACCATGCCGAGACCGGCGCGCAGAATCGGTACAAACGCAAGCTTCTTGCCCGAAATGACACGTGCCTTGGCGTGCGCAAGCGGGGTTTCGATCTGGATGGTCTTGAGCGGCAGATCGCGGGTGGCCTCGTAGCACATCAGCATGGCGACCTCGCGGGTAGCCTCACGGAATTCCTTTACGCCGGTCTGGCTGTCGCGCATCAGGCTCAGCTTGTGCAGAATCAGCGGATGATCCATTACATGAACAGTTCCCATATGAAATTGCTCCTTTTTCTCATATTTCAGTTGTCCGAAGACGTATTTTACTTCTTTTTGGGCTGCGATACATAGGGCGGACGCAGATAGCGTGCGTCCAGCGTCTGCGCGTCCACACCTTCGCCGCGCTCCAGAACCGGCAGCGCCGCCATGGCGACGCCATAGGCGGAAGCATACCGCAGATGAGGCGGGGCAAGACGCAGTCCGGGACAGGTGGTGATAAGTTTAGTATAACACAAATTCGCGCCATCTCCAACCAGAATTTGCGTACTTGTACCAATTTCCACGGCAAGTTCGTCCAGCTTGATGGCACGGTCATCACACAGACGGGTCAGCGTGCCGTTTTCCCAGCGAAACCGGGCGTTGTAAACCTGCCCGCCGCGCGCGTCCATGACGCAGCAGATTTCGCCGGTGAGACCCTCCAGCCCACGCGCCATGGCTTCGAGCGTGGACACACCCGCGCACGGCTTGCCGGACGGATAGGCCAGCCCTTTGACCGTCGCCACGCCGATGCGCAGGCCGGTAAACGAACCCGGTCCGGCCGCGACCGCGAACGCATCCACATCGGCAAGCGATGCGCCGCAGCCCGCAAGCAGGCTTTCCGCCATGGGCAGCAGGGTACGGCTGTGGGTCAGGCCGCAGTTCTGGAATGACTGCGCAATGAGGTTTGTGCCGTCGGTCAGCGCCACAGACGCCGAAACCGCCGAGGATTCAAAGCTTAAAATTTTCACGAGGCTCCCTCCGTGATGGTAATGATGCGGTCGTCGGGCTGCTCGCCGTAGCGGATGGATACCAGCGTGTGCGGCGGTAGCACCTCCGCAATGTTTTCGCTCCATTCGATGAGCACAATGCGGCGGCCGTCCAGATATTCTTCAAAGCCCAGCTCCCAGAGCGCTTCGGTGTCCAGGATGCGGTACATGTCAAAATGAGCTACGTCAGCGCGTTCGGTGTGGTATTCGCTGACGATGGCAAAGGTCGGGCTGGTGACCCGGCCGGTATAGCCCAGCCCGCGCAGCACACCGCGCGAAAAGGCGGTTTTGCCTGCGCCGAGGTCGCCGGTGAACGCGATCACATCGCCCGGATGCAGCGCCGCGGCAAAGTCCGCGCCGAGCTGTTCGGTCTCCTCGACCGCGTGTGAAATGTAGGTCGTCATGCTTTCACTTTCCCCCGTTTCTTATCTTATTATCATAGCATGCCGCAAAGCCAATGGCAAGGCGGAATCCATTCGGATGGCGCAGAACGGTTTGGTTGTGAGCCTCGCTGCACTGTAATATAATCCTTTCACAAATCGGAATTTACAGAGCATCCTTAGGACAATTTTTCACACACTCAAAGCAAAGAATACATTCGGTGCCGTTTTTACGTTTTCGGGAATTATCCGTAACATCGACATCCATAGGACACACCTTTTTGCATTTGCCGCATGATATACATTTGGTTTTATCGCACTTAATTCGTAACAACGAATAATAACTCATGGGTTTTAAAAATACGGTGATTGGACATATGTATTTACAAAACGCGCGATTATCCTTAAACACAAAAGCTGACATTATACCGACCATATAATACAATACATTTCCTATGATAAACGCCCAAAACATGATTTTTTCAATGTTGCTTATATGCGCAAGAAACAATGCCGAAACAAATACAAGCGAGATTACAAAGGTGAGATATTTTATCCACCCAATCTTTTTTCTCGGTGCTTCAGGTACTTTATACGGAAGGAAGTCAAGCACCATTGCCGTCCAACAGGCGTACCCACACCAGCCTCTGCCAAAGATTATGGGACCGAAAATTTTTGCAACTGCATAATGAATCGTCGCAGCTTCAAATACGCCAGTAAAGAGATAATACCAGAATCCCTCGATCTGCATGTTTTCACCGCAGATTAGCCCTAAATAGACCAGCATATAGAATCCAACCAGAAGTTGTGCAGCGCGGCGGGCATACTTATACTTTCTGACATACAGAAATATTCCCAAAGAGATTGATATTCCAATGTAACTAAAATTGAACAGGTAAAACAGGTTGTTTTGCGTTAACCACAGTGTAACTGCTATTGTTTCAAAAATTGCCAACATAATAAGCGGCAACAAATATTTTTTCACCCTTCATCTCCTCCCTAAATTTCGATGTTCCATTCGTTTGCCTCGCAGGTATCTTCCAGTTTATTGGGAAGGACGGTTTGCCTGCCTTTTTTCAGGCTGTACCAAGCGCCAAAAAAGGAATCAACCGCGGAACCCAAGGGAAGAATAAAAGAAAAAGGAGTCTTTCCCATGATCCTGCATTTTTCCTGCGGCGGCTGGCCCGACCCCACGATGGTGCGCCGGAGGCTGGAGCCGGTCGCAGGGCTGGGTGCGGTGGACATCGCGCCGGATGGCCGGACGCTGACCGTACAGCCCGCCTGCGCCGCGTCTGCCCTCGAAGCCATTCTGCGCCTGCGCGAACTGGGCTGGCGGCGCACCCTGTGACAAAGCCCCTGCGGCATTGCACCGCAGGGGCTGAACATTTATACGATTTCTTCCGGACGCGGACGGTGATCGAGCAGCGCGCGCTCGACGCTCCAGTAGAAGTTACTTGCACCCATCATATCGTAGATGCCCGAACGGTGCATCATCTCCATGGCTGAGGTCGGCAGACCGCACAGCACGACATCAATGCCTTGCTCACGCAGGCTTTGGAGAATGCACATCAGGGTCTGTGCGCCCGACATATCGAGCTGCGGCACGCCGCGCATGGACAGCAGCAGGGTATCGCAGCCGTCCAGATTTGCCGGAAGCTGCTCAAGCGTCGGGATATTCGCAAACAGCAGCGGGCCGGTGATATACGCAACCATGGCGTTATCGTAGCGGCTGCACAGCGACGCTTCGGTGATGCCCACGCGGGTCATATCCACCTTCTCGTAGTTGATCTGCAGGTGGGACAGGCGCGCAACCATCAGGACGAGCGCAATCGCCATACCGACCGCAATCGCAACCGTCAGGTCAAAAACAATGGTCGCAATCATGGTAGCGAGGAACTTGGTAATCGGGCCTTTGAACTTGTGCGAGAACATATACTTGATCGCATGCCATTCGTTCATACGCCATGCGGTGACCATCAGCACGCCTGCCAGCGCAGCCAGCGGCACGCGCGAAATAACCGGCGCCAGAACAAACATCATAATCAGCAGGCCAATGGCATGAAATACACCGGTCAGACGGGTGCGTGCGCCCGACTTGACTGCAACCGAGGTACGCGCAAGCGCCGCGGTCGCCGGAATGCCGCCGAAGAACGGCAGAATCAGGTTGCCGACGCCCTGCGCAAGCAGTTCCTGATCGTTGTTGAGCTTCACGCCGGTGGCACGGCCAGCCGATGCGCCGCACAGCAGGCTTTCCAGCATGTTCAGCATGGCAATCGAGAACGCCGCGCTGAGCAGCGGAGAGATCTGCGACAGATTGATCTCGGAGAGCATCAAACGGTTGTCCAGCAGCAGCGACTGCGGAATCTCACCAACGACCGCAACATCCAAATCGAGCGCAATCGTGGCCGCGGTCGCGACAATAATCGCTACCAGCGAACCGGGCACAACCGCGTTCCACTTCTTCGGGAACAGGCCCATGATCAGCACACAAACCACACCAATGATGGTCGTGGTCATATTCGGATGGAAGCCCAGTTGACCATAAGACAGCAGCTTGCCGATTGTGGTCGCGCCTTCCGAGGTGGTGCCGAAGAAATTGTCAATCTGGCCCGCCGCGATGACAACCGCAATGCCCGAAGTAAAGCCGGTGATGACCGGCGCGGGGACAAAGGCGGTCAGGTTGCCCAAATGGAATATGGCTGCGAGAATCAGAATGATACCGCTCATCGCGCCCGCAAGGAACATGCCCTGCATACCATAAGTCGCACCGACCGATACCAGCACGGCCGCCATGGCGCCCGTCGGACCGGAAATCTGATAGAAACCGCCCGACAGCAGCGAAATCACGATACCTGCGACGATTGCAGTGACCAGACCGGCAGCTGCATCCGCGCCGGACGATACGCCGAACGCAAGCGCCAGCGGCAGCGCAACCGCAGCAACTGTAAGACCGGCCATCAGGTCTTGCGTCAGCGCTTTGCCGTTGTAGCCCTTGAACTCCCGGCGCAGGTCGCTGATGTAGTTTTTCAGCATAGGTTTTCCCTCTCTTTTTTAACCCTTGTTTATGTTGAACGATTCGTATCTGCGCAAAGATTTCTTTACACAGGCAGACACTTAAAATTATAGCAAATTTTATTGACTTGTGCGCGAAAAAACCTTCGTGAAAACAGAGAAATTTGCACAAAAAACCACCCGAGAATTTGCCTTTTCCGTGAACAGGTAAAACAGGCGAAAAAAATGTCCCCCGTTTCCACGGGGGACATTTGGAATGTTCGGATAAATCAATCGTCGAAGGTCAGCATAACCTTGCGAGCAACTGCCTTGTTCTGCGCCATCTTCA
>JBJDZO010000358.1:0-6450 GCA_051868095.1 Butyricicoccus sp.
TTAACAACGCAGTTGCAGGCGAGACCGACTACATGCCGGGCTTCAAGTGCACCCGCGACGAGAACGGCTACAAGTGCGAGATCGAGCTGCTGCCGCTGAGCAAGGTTGCTAACACCGAGAAGAAGGTTCCGCGCGAGTGGATCAACGAGGAAGGCAACGGCGTCAACGAGAAGTTCATCGAGTACGCTCTGCCGCTGATCGCCGGCGAAAACGTAGGCCCGAAGGAAGACGGCCTGCCGCGCTTCGCAAAGCTGGCTAAGATCAAGGCTGAGGCGTAAGCGTCCCCCCAAAAACATCAGGCAGGGCTTTATGCCCTGCCTTGTTTTTTTCCTGTCGTAGGAACGAAATTCTCCGAGACTGAAAAAGGCGGAGCCGTTTGGCTCCGCCTTTTGTTATGCTTTTCCGGCGCTGAGGAGGAACATGGTTTCCCCGGCCATCATAAGATTGTACTTGCCAAGCTGCCGCGCACGCGACAGCAGAAGCTGGCTGACCTCTACATGCTTATATCGCAGGGTGCTGAGCGCCATCTGGGCTTCGCTCACGCGCTCCAGACTGTCGGCCGCGACCACAACGCGCACCTTCGGATTCTTTTCCTTGAGCATGCCGAGGATTTCGCGCAGACTGCCCGCCCCGGTGCCGATGAACGCCGCATCGGGCGCAGGAAGCGATTTGGTCGCCTTCATAGTTTCGCCGCGCACGATACGCACATTCCGGCAGCCGAGCGAATCGCGGTTGCGCACCATCAGATCAACCGCATTCGCGTGGTCGTCCACCGCGTATACCTGTCCAGCGCTGGCCTTGCGTGCGAGTTCCATCGCTACCGCGCCGTTTCCCGCGCCGAGATCGTATACAATTTCCTCCGGCTGCACGGCCAGCAGGTTCACGGCATTCCAGCGTACCTCCTGCCGCACCATCGGCACGCCGTCTCCGGCGGTCAGGTCCGCGTCGAACACCGGGCGCAGCGGATCGGCGGCCTTTTCGTTCACCAGCATGACGAGCGCGGGTGCGGCAAATACCTTGCCGCGCAGCGACTGTGCGGTGCCGCGCACCACATGTTCACGGCCGGTGGCCAGCCGGGTGCCGACCGCAACCTGCAAATCTCCGAGACCGGCGGTGCACAGTTCGGTGCACAGCGCACCCGGCCCGCGTTTGCCCTCCATCAGCAGGAACACTTTTCGATGATAGGATACCGCAGCCAGCAAATCGCATTTGCCGTCCTCCATCCAGACCGCGTCGTCGTAGCTCTCTCCGAGCTGCGCACACAGATACTGCACGCTGCTCATGCCCGGATAAATCCGCACCGCACCGAGCGGCTTTAGCCGGTCAAGTATCTGCGGCAGGCCGCTGAAAAAGCCGGTGTCGCCGTTGACCGCAAGAACGACATGTTCTTTTTGGGATTCCGATGCAATTTCCGCCAGATTTTCCGCCGGGCACAGACGCCAGTCGGCGCGCAGCGATGCAAGCACGCCCGCGACCCGTCCACAGGCATAGGCTTCATCGGCCGCAAGGATTGCCTCCCGTGCCTGTTCGGTCAGCATGCCCGGCTGCCCCGGCCCCGCGCTGATGATGGAAAACTGTCGGCTCATTGTGAATCTCCTCCTGTATGGGTAAACGCCAAAAACGCACAAAAACTCAAAATATCATATTCAGTATAACAAATTATTCCGGACAAGTAAACTGTCAAATCCATTGGTTTTTGGCGTGGAAGGCGGGTTTACTCATACGAGCGGCACAGCTCATGTACGATTTCCACCCATTTCCACAGGCGCTGCGGCTGATAGCGCACCGTGCTGATGTCCTTGATGACCACTTCGGCGTTGCAGCCTCGAATGGCCTCCAGCTGCGCGCCGACCTCGCGGCGGACAACTTCCTCATCAAAGGTATCAAAAGCGAGCGTTGCCGGGCTGGGTTTGAGCGAAATCACATAATCCCGGTCAATCACTTCGGCGGCGTGTGCCGGGTCGCTCCATGGGCTGATGGAGATTTTGCGCAGCGAGCCGATCTGGCGCAGAATGTCAATTTTGTTGTCCAGCCGTTCGCAGCAGCCATAGTAGCTGATCGGGAAACGGTCGAGCCATTCTTTTTCGTACTGGATGGAAAATTCATCGTGCATGGCCGGAGAAACCGATGTGAAAATCTGGCTGGCCGCCGCGCCCCACATACCGCTGCATGCCATGCCGTGTGCCGTGCCCGCAGGCAGTTCGGTCGTATAGCCGTAGCCGCCCGAGCCGATACGGTAGTTGGTGTTGTTGGTTGCCAGACAGCCGAGCTTTTCGTACTGGTCGAGTCCGGCCAGATAGCCGTCCATTACCCGGCGCATGGCCGCATGAACCAGTTCCGGCTCAGCCGCCAGATTGATGAGCAGATCCTCGACGCCCATATACTGCACAATATCGTCCATGGGCGCGAACCAGAAGCCCGGGCAGCCGCGCAGCTCGACCCGGATGATATCCCCGAGGATATCCTGATAGGCGGCCAGTGTTTCGTTTGTTTTCTGCTCGTCAAGCGTTACCACCGGCGGGATAATCTTTTCCAGATCCTCCTCGCTCTCGATCTGCGAGGTGAACGCATGGCCGACAATGTTGTTGGCGGCATCGGTCGCGCGGGTCTGCTCGTCAATCGCAATGCCGACGCCCGAATTGGAAATAATCATCGGCGCATAGCATACCGGTTCGAGCACCATATCGCCCGCCATATGCTTCCACATGTACATCCGGCGGCGGAAGTCCTGCTCCATGCGCTGGGCAAACGGTGTGGAGGTGGTCAGGGTCAGTTCGCCGTCCACGTCCATTTCGTGCCACGGGATTTCGCTGTGAATCAGCACCGGCCGCGCCGGGCGCAGGTCGTTCACGTCCTGCCACAGACCCACGGTTTTCTGCTGCACGGGCAGGCTGGCGTATTCCATATATTCGCTCGCCAGCGCACGAAGGATTTCCCTGTCTTTCGCGCTGAATTCCACCGGAAGATACTGATACGCCGCGTCGTTCGAAACTGCGGTGCCCGGTGCGTCAAAGGATTCGTGTGTGCTCATATTGCTTGCCATGGTTGTTGGCTCCTTTCGCGTTTCATTGTCTTTATTGTACCGCGGCAGGCGCATTTTTCTCAATTCGCAGAGTTTCCAAAGTAAAATCTCAGTAAAAATAGCAAATTTCCGAACAATTTCTCAAGCAACCTTCACAAAGAAATCCGCCGCATTCCGGTATGCCGCGCAGCAAAGCCCGAGCATTTGAAAAATGCTCGGGCTTTTTCAATCTGTGCTTCCAGCAGATTGCCACAAAAAGCCGCAAATTACCGAGCAATTTCCGAGCAAAAATCGAGTTCTCCAAAATCCTCAGTCAGGCTTTCAATATTCTCATCGAGCGCAATCGAAATCGGAACCCTAAGCCAGCTTTCCGCGGGGAGCCGGTCCTCATACAGATAGGCGTGGATGGTTTCGAGCAGGATACGCGCCTGCTCACGCGGGCGGATGCTGATGGAAAATGTGACGATGCCCTTTCGAATGAGCGCGGCGACATCCCCGGCGGTGTTGTAGCACACCAGACAGACCGCACGGCGGCGGCGGTTTTCCAGAATCGCCTGCCCGACCTCGCCCGAGCAGCCTGCCAGATTGCAAATGCCGCGCAGCGCCGGATATTCGGCCAGCAGACGGCATGTCCGGTCGTACGCAATTGCGCTCTGATCCTGCACATAAAGCTGCTCCACCACCTCAATTTCCGGATAATCGCTGCGTATCACGTCCAAAAAGCCTTCCAATCGCTGTTCGTGGCTGGACACCTCGGGCATGCCGGTGATGACGGCCACCTGCCCTGTATATCCGATGCTTTTGGCGAGCAGGGACGCGGCAATCCGTCCGCTTTTGCGGCAGTCCTCCCCAACCATGCACAGCCGCTGTGCGCCGGGCACCTCAGAATCCATGAAAACGACCGGTTTGCCGAGCGCATCCAGCGCCTCCCGTACCCGCGCGCTGCGCACGCCGCGGAACAGGCAGGCATCCACACCGCGTTGTTTCAGCCGCGTAAGCACGGCCGCCATACCGCCGATGTCGGTGGTATCGCAATGATAAAATTCCAGCTGTAAGCCGGGCAATGTGCGCGCAATCTGTTCCATATTGCGTTCCAGCACCACGAAATAAGGGTTGGTCAGCCGCGGCAGTACGACAGCGACCCGTTTTGCCGCGCGCAGACAGGACGGCTGGCGGCGTTCTTTCAGCGGCACGTAGCCGGTTTGCTCGATCACCTGCAAAATCCGCTGCCGCACCTCGTCGCGCACCCCCGGACGGCCGTGGATGGTCTTGTCCACCGCGCCGCGCGATGTTCCAGCCAGCTCGGCAATTTTTGTGGTCGTGATTTTCAATCGACGTCCCTCCCGCGTTTCGTATATGTTTATTGTATCATAGGCCGGAACAAAAAAATACCATGCCTTCCCGTCTGAAAGCATGGTATTTTTCTTATTTGTCCGCCAGTTCTTCGAGTGCGGCTTTGATTTTCGCACGGTCAAGATTTCGGCCGATGATATTCAGCATGGCCGGTTTTTCGGCGCACGGCTCGACCGACCGGCCGCCCACCGTGCAGTTGACCGCAAGACTGCCCTCTGCCGCGTACACGAAGCCCTTCACGCGCAGGATCTCCCCGTATTCTCCGTTCAAAATCCATGCGTCCAGTGCTTCCAGCAGGCGTTTCCGATCAAACCGACCCTTTGGCCGCAGCGCCGTGCTCTGGAACATCGCACTGTGGTTGAGCAGCACCCGATGATGCGCACGCGCCACTGACGTTTTGCCCTGCAAGGCCGCGAAATCGGCGTCCTCCAGCAGATGGGACGGCTTCGGGTAAAATTCCAGCGGCTGGTCCAGACCGAGCAGTCCGCTGACCGCTTGTGCGGCCGCATCGAGATCGACCGCGGGCAGTACGTCAGCCTGTGTCCAGACCACCGCGCCGGTGCCGGTCAGCTCGGTCCAGAGCACCTCCCGTTCGGTCTCGCGCAGACCGTCCAGCGAATGCGGGTCGATCAGGGTGAGGCACATGCCCGCCTGACATAAGCCCTCCCGCTCGAGCGTGCCGACGATTTCGGCAAAATCATCCATATCGAACAGCCCGGACGGTTCGACAAGAATGCGGTCGCAGCGCCCGGACAGCTGCGCCAGCATCTCATAAAACCCGACCTTGAGCGTGCAGCAGATACAGCCGCCCGACAGCTCCCCCACGTTGCCGAACTGCTCGCTGAGGATGGCGCGGTCTACCCCAGCCGCGCCGAACTCGTTCTCAATCACTGCAAACCGCACGCCCTGTTTTTCCAGCCACGCGCCGTATTTTGCGATGAATGTGGTCTTTCCCGCGCCGAGAAAGCCGGTAATCAGATCAACCTGCGTCATCACTTGTTATAAACGCCGTAGGTCTTGGCGATGTCGATCATGCGCTGTGCGCGGTCGAAGGTCGCACCCGACGGATATTCGCAGCCGGTTGCCAGCATGAAGCCGCCGCCCTTGGCCATGGCGTCGATCTGATCGGTGCACTGCTGATCCCATTCCTCATCGGTGCCGATGACCGCGTTTGCCGGGGTGACGCAGCCGATCAGCGTCACCTGATCGCCGTACTTGGCCTTCACATCCGCGAAGGTCTCGCAGTCGTCGGACGGATACAGGAAGGAAATCGCTGCCGGCTGGATGGCCTTGATCTGCACATCAAAGTAAATGCGCTGGCCGCAGTTGTGGATCATGTTCAGGCAGCCCTTCTGACGAACCACCTCGGACAGCTCCTCCATCAGGCCGCCTTCCATCTCAACCCACATATCCTTGGCCATGATGGTGCCCGAGGCAAACAGCGTATCAAACATAATCGCATCTACGCCGGTATCGCACAGCGCAGCGACATACTCCTTGAGGGTCTCGTTGATGTTGCGGGCCGCCTCCTTGACTGCGTCCGGATCGTCATACAGATCCATGTACATATCCTGCTGATTGCGGAGCATGCTCAGCACGCCGAGCGGGCCAAAAACGAACGCAACAACCGGCTTCTTGCCCTTCAGTTCGGCCACCAGACGCTTGCACACATCAATGTGCATCATCATGCGCTTGGAGGTACGGTAATCGACCTTCTGGATGTTCGCGTAGTCCTCGATTTCCTTGACGACCATGTTGTTGTAGTTCGGGTGGGCGGCGTCGTGCTCCGAGAAAACCAGCTCCTGACCCCATGCGTCGCATTCCACCGACAGGTCGATCAGGGTAACCACGCAGTCGATATCAAACTGCTTTGTCGACTCGATGAACGCATTCGCGCAGGTCTCGGCGTCGGTCGACCATTTTTCATAGCTGGCGCCCACCAGCTTGCGGGTAATGCCGGACAGGATCGGGTAAACGGGTACGCGGTCGGGTTCCTGATGGTTCAGCGCGGTAACCACTCTCTCAAACGAATTCATCTTGATGTTCTCCTTTTTCTTTTTCAATGTATAGTGATT
>JBJDZO010000359.1:0-6400 GCA_051868095.1 Butyricicoccus sp.
GAATTTCTGGATCAAAAGCTGCTGCCCTTTGTCAAAAAAGGCGGATATGTTTACATTGCCATCCCCGGGATGAAGCGCGATTGCCACGAGCATTTGCCGGCGGAATTGCTGCTGTCCTGGACGCCGGATCAGCTGGATTATATGCATGATGTGGCTTACTGGCGCCATATGGTCAGCCAGAGTCAGGATGCCGAAGTAATCGAGGTCAGCGAGATGGAATCCAATGAAGAAGTCTGGGCGGACTGGCTCCGACAGGAAAATGAATATGCCATTGGGGACCGAAAAGCCATGGAAGCAGGCGGAGGAGCGTATCTGAATTTTATTAAGATCGTGCTGCGGAAAAAATAAAAAGGCAGCCCCGCAAGCGCAGGGATGCGCCCCGCCTGTCAAACAGACAGCAAAAAAAGAACGCCGGCGAAATTTCGCTGGCGTTCTTTTTGTCCGGCGTGAATCGGGGGGCCGGACAGAAAAATTAGGAGATAGGAGATGGATTCCCAAGAAGAATGGGCTTGTGAAAAAAGTGCCGTTTGCGCTGTTAAAATGCCGTTTTAGCGCTGAATACGGCCCGAGCCGTCGCCGCCCGCGAGCTTCTCAACCTCAGCGACCGTAACCATGTTGTAGTCGCCTTCGATGGAGTGCTTGAGCGCGGAGGCTGCAACTGCAAACTCAACGGCTTCCTGAGTGGACTTGCCGGAGAGCAGGGAGTAAATCAGACCGCCGCCGAACGAGTCGCCGCCGCCGACACGGTCGATGATGTGCAGGTTATACTTCTTCGAGAAGCAGTATTCGTTCGAAGCAACGTCGTAGAGCATTGCGCTCCAGCCGTTGTCGAAGGCAGAGTGGGACTCACGCAGGGTAATCGCAACCTTCTCGAAGCCAAACTTGTCCGCCAGCTGCTTTGCAACCGACTTGTAGCCCTCGCGGTTGATCTCGCCCGCGTAGATATCGGTCGCTTCGGCCTCGATGCCGAATACGTCCTTGGCGTCCTCCTCGTTGGAGATGCAGACGTCTACGTACTGGCACAGATCGGTCATCGCCTCACGAGCCTGCTCGCGGGTCCACAGCTTGCCGCGGTAGTTCAGGTCGCAGGAGATCTTGACGCCATGCGCCTTGGCCGCCTTGCACGCCTCGCGGCAGATGTCTACGACATTTGCGCCCAGCGCCGGGGTGATGCCGGTGAAGTGGAACCAGTCTACGCCCTCGAAGATTGCATCCCAATCAAAGTCCGCGGTGGAAGCTTCCTGAATTGCGGAATGTGCGCGGTCATAGATGCACACCGAGCCGCGCTGGGAAGCGCCCTTCTCGTTGTAGTAGATGCCTACACGGTCACCGCCGCGGGTGATCTTGGAGGTATCTACGCCGTAGCGGCGCAGGGAATTGACAGCAGCCTGACCGATTGCATGTGCGGGCAGCTTGGTAACAAATGCAGCGTCCATGCCGTAGTTTGCGAGGGAAACAGCTACATTGGCTTCGCCGCCGCCGAAGCTGAATTCCAGATGATCAGCCTGTACGAAACGCTCGTAGTTGTACGGCTGCAGGCGAACCATCAGCTCGCCGAAGGTAACGATTTTCATGGATGAGTCCTCCTCTTTTACTTCTTGTTCCCAACCAGATGGATCGCGAAACCGCAGATTTCATCGGTCAGATAAATGGCATTTAGCGTACCGTCCGCCTTGAACTTGGCGGTTTCCGGGTTGAAGGTGAAGCCGCGGGCTTCGAGTTCGGCTTTGGCGGCCGCAACGTCGGGGGTACCGATGGCGATGTGGCCGTTTTTGCCGAGATAGGGGGATTTCATGAGTTCGATGGGGCCGGAAAAAATCGAGCTGTTGCCCTCTTTGACCGGGAAGCCGAACAGGGTTTCAAACAGCTTGGCCGCCTGCATGGCTTCGGCTGCATTTTCCGCGTTGATGCCGATATGGGCGAGCGAGAACTCAGCCATTGCGGGCCTCCTTGACGATGGCAACCGACTGCTTGCACAGGTCGATGATCTCGTCCCACTTCTGGCCCTCGATCAGGGAAGCGGTAACCATGTAGGAGCCGCCGCAAGCCGCGATGACCGGATTCGAGATGTAGTCCTTGAGGTTCTTCAGGGAGATGCCGCCGGTCGGCATTACCTTAATCATCGGGAACGGAGCGCTCATAGCCTTGATCTTTGCCAGGCCGCCGGACTGCTCGGCCGGGAAGAACTTCAGAACTTCGAGGCCAAACTTGAGTGCTGCGTGATAATCGGTCGGGGTCGTGCAGCCCGGGAATACCGGGATATCCTTCTTCTGGCAGTAAGCAACCAGCTCGGGGTCAAAGCCGGGGGTAACGATAAACTGTGCGCCCGCCTCGATGGCCTTATCGATCTGTTCGGTGGTCAGAACGGTGCCTGCGCCGACGATCATATCCGGGCAGGTCTCCTTCATCGCCTTGATTGCGATGTCCGCGCCTGCTGCGCGGAAGGTGACCTCAGCGACCGGTACGCCGCCCTCGGTAAGAGCCTTGGCCAGCGGCGCTGCGTCGCGCTCGGGATAGCTCAGCTTGATGACCGGTACGACGCCGATCTCGGAGATGCGCTTGGTAATCGAATCCATTTAATATGCCCTCCTAAAGTGTTTTGAATTATGAAACGTTGTTTTGTTTTTTGCTTTTCTATCTACTATTATACCCGCCTTGCACAAAAATACAAGCGGTTTTTCGGAAAGCATTTGCCAAAAATGACTTGAAGTTTTTATGAAAAACAGTTAAAATTAAAACATAGTTTTATAATTTGAAACGGAGGAAGAGAAAATGGCCGAAAAATCATCGCCGGTGCAGTCGCTCGACCGCGCCTTTGACATTATGGAGCATTTGTGCGCCGCGCGGGATGGGCTGCCCATCCACAAGCTGACCGAACTGACCGGCCTGCACAAGAGCACGGTGCATCGCATGCTGGCGGCCATGGTCAGCCGCGGCTACGTGCGCAAGGACGAGGACACCGGCCGCTACCGCATGACCACGCGGCTGTACGCGCTCAGCGGGCAGGTGGTGGAAAATCTCGATCTGGTGCAGGTGGCGCGTGCGCCGATGGAGCGTCTGCGCGACGAGATCGGGGAAACCGTTCATCTGGTGGTGCCCGAGGGCAGCGACATCGTGTATGTGCATAAGGTCGAGTCCGAAGCGGGCGCCATCCGGATGTTTTCGCGCATCGGCATGCGGCGGCCCATGTACTGCACGGGCGTGGGCAAAGCCATTCTAGCGAGCATGTCCGATGAGGAAGTGGACGAAATCTGGGCGCAGAGCGACATCCGCGCTTACACCGAGCACACGATTGTGACGCGGGAGCGTTTGCAGGATGTGCTGAACGCCATCCGCCGCCGCGGCTGCGCATTCGACAACGAGGAAAATGAACTGGGGGTGCGCTGCATCGCGGCCGCGATTTACGACTATACCGGCAAGGTCTGCGGCGCGCTGTCGATCAGCGCCCCGCTCATCCGCATGAGCGACAGCTATTTAGCCGAATTGCAGCCGCATCTGATACAGGCGCGCAACCAGATTTCTCACGCCATGGGCTGGATGGGCTGAAACAAAAAAGCGCAGGGATGTCCTGCGCTTTTTGCTTTTTACCGGCTTTGGAGGTATTCTTCGGCGAGGAACGCGCTCAGCAGCTCGAACCGCACCGGTGCGCTGTCCAGATCATAGCCCAGCGTGTCCTTTAGAATATGAATGCGGTGGTTGATGGTGTTCCGGTGGCAGAAGGCCTCGGCCGCGACCGCCTGAATGCTGCCGCCGTGGAGAAGATAGAGGTATAGCGTGCGGCTGAAATCGCTGTTGTGGCGGCGGTCGTATTCGTGCACCGCGCCAAGCTGCGCGTCCGCATACGCACGCAGCACCGACAAATCCGGGATTTCCATCAGCAGGCGGAAAAACCCGGCATCCTCATAGCGGAACAGCCGTTGCCCGCGCGCAATGCCCAGCCGCAGGGTGGCCTGCGCCTGCCGGTAGCTGTCCGCGATGGCGTACAGGGACGCCGCCCGGCCGCCGATGCCGGCTGCGCACAATGCGCCGTGGTAATGCAGGTCAATCTGCTGGCACACATACCGGGTCAGTTCTTCCACAGCCGAAGCCTGCTCGTGCTGGCAGACCAGAAACACCGCACGTTCCTTGGCCGCGAGATAGCAGGGGAAGGGCTGGCCGAGCAGCGCAGCGGATAAATGGGTCATAAGCTGGTCGCTGTCAGCCGGAGAAAATTCCGGATGGCCGGGCAGCGCGAACGCGGCGGTGTAGTAAGGCGCATCGGCCGGGAACTGGAACCGCTCCAGACAGGCGGCAGCGGCGGACGGGTCACCGCGCCCTTCGGCCAGTGCGACAAAGGCGCAGTTTATTTCCTCATCGCGGCGAGCGTCGATGAAAATACGGTTGCAGCAGTCGCGGGTGATGTCATAAATATGGATGTGCCACGGCATGAGGAACAGCGGATAGTGCTGCGCCTCACAGTAGTCCAGTGCCGCCTGCGAAATCATCTCCCGCCGGAAATAGGGGCCTTCGTTGAGAATCAGGCCGCAGGTGTGACGGGCGGTCATGCGCTGCAAAAACCGCAGCAGCCAGTCGGGATCTCCGCCGCTGATAACGCCGGTGGTGATCAGCAGTTCGCCGCCGTGCAGGAAATCCGAAGTCGCGTAATCCTCCGCAACATAAATCCATTTTACAATGCTGCCCAGCCCGGCCGCGCCGGCAATCTGTTCGAGCTGAAAGCGGCGGCGGTATTCTTCGTAAAGGTCGCCCAGCTTGAGTGCCATATGCATCCGCTCCTTTTCTGTCTGCACTATACCACACAACTGTGGGGATGTAAATGCTTTTATTGTGCTTATAGCACAACAAGCCGGGAAACTGTTGTGGTATGAGCCGCTTGAAGCGGGCAATGCACCGGCGTATCATGTTCCCATAGAACAAAAACCTGCAATGGAGGAATGTGTTATGCTGCGAGACGCACTGCCTGAAATCATCACCGAAACCCTGCCCGGCCCCAAGGCCCAGGCAATGATCGACCGCCGCACGGCTGCCACCCCCAAGGGGATTGGCTGCATGTATCCGGTTGTCATTGAGCGCGGTGAGGGCGCGATGATTGAGGATGTGGACGGCAATCGTTTTCTGGACTGGATTGGCGGCGTTGGCGTGCTGAACATCGGGTTTTCTCAGCCCGAGGTCGTTGAAGCGGTCAAGGCACAGGCTGACCGGTATTTTCACGGCATGTTCAACGTTGTGACCCATGAAGGCTATGTGGAGCTGGCCGAAAAGCTCTGCGAGCTGGCGCCGGTGCGCGGGGAGCATAAAAAGGCGTACTTTGCCAACTCGGGCGCGGAGGCCGACGAAAATGCGGTTAAGGTTGCCAAGGCGTTCACCGGACGGCCCAACATCATTGTTTTTTCGGGCGCTTTCCATGGCCGTACCCTGCTGACCATGTCCATGACCGCGAAAAAGGCGTATGCGGTCGGCATGGGACCGTTCCCGGACGGCATCTACCGCGCACAGTTCCCGTACTATTACCGCAAGCCCGAAGGCATGCCGCAGGAAGCGCTGGTCGATTATTATATGAAGTCGATTGAGGATGTCTTTGAGCAGTGCGCGCCCGCGGACACCATTGCCGCGATGGTCGTCGAGCCGCTGCAGGGCGAAGGCGGCTTTATCCCCGCGCCCATCGAATGGGTGAAAGCGGTTCGGGAAGTATGCGACCGGCATGGCATTCTGCTGGTGGCGGATGAGGTGCAGTCGGGCTTCTGCCGAACCGGCAGAATGTTTGCTTCGGAATACTGGCAGGACGCGGGCATTCAGCCGGATGTCCTCACCACAGCCAAGTCGATTGCGGGCGGTGTGCCGCTGTCGGGCATTGTCGCACGCGCGGAAATTCTGGACGCGCCCGCGCCCGGCACCATCGGCGGCACCTTCTGCGGCAATGCGCTGGCCTGCGCGGCGGCGCTCAAGGTGATCGAGGTCATGGAGCGCGACCATCTGGCCGAGCGTTCGCAGGAAATCGGCGCAAAGGTCATGGCGCGTTACACCAAAATGATGGAAAAGTACGAATGCGTTGGCGATGTGCGCGGTTTAGGCGGCATGATCGGCATAGAATTTGTCACCGACAAGGCGAGCAAAACCCCGGATGCTGCACTGACCAAAGCGATTATTCAGGAATGCGTACAGCATGGCCTGATGGTTGAGAATGCGGGCGTGTACGGCAACGTCATCCGTTTCCTTGCGCCGCTGGTCATGACCGACGCACAGCTGGAAGCCGGACTGGACATTCTGGAAAATGCGGTAGCTGTCTGCGCGGCGCGCTGATTTTCGTCGAAAAATCCTTGCCTCTATGGTATAATGCCCGCAAGCGGTCATTATACCGGCTTATTTAAAAATTATACCATAGCGGCACTTTATACGGCGACCA
>JBJDZO010000360.1:0-6399 GCA_051868095.1 Butyricicoccus sp.
TCGAACTGCGGGAACTCGGTCACCCACAGCAGCTTGAAGTCGTCCTTCTTTGCCAGACCCAGACGCTTAGCCAGCTCGCAGCGCAGTGCGCCGAGTGCAACCGCCGCGGTTTCCCAATCGGCGTCCGCGACAACAAAAAGCAGGTCATTCGGATGCGCATCCGCGCGCTCCTTAATCGCCGCAATTTCGTCCTCAGAGAGGAACTTGGCAAACGACGAAGTCATAGAACCGTCCGCCGCCAGCTTCATCCACGCGAGGCCCTTGGCACGATAGGTTTTGACGAACTCGCCCAGCTTATCGATTTCCTTGCGTGGGAACTTGTCCGCATAACCGTTTACGTTAATCAAACGCACAGTGCCGCCGTTCGTTACCGTGTCCTTGAATACCTTGAACGAGCAATTTGCCGCAATGTCGGAAATATCCTTGATTTCAAAACCAAAACGTACATCCGGCTTGTCCGAGCCATACTTGTCCATCGCGTCCTGCCAGGTCATACGCGGCAGCGGGAGCTGAATGTCCACGTCCAGCACTTCCTTAAAAACGCGCTTCAGGAAGCCTTCATTGACAGCAATAACGTCATCCTGCTCAACAAACGACATTTCAAGGTCGATCTGCGTGAACTCCGGCTGACGGTCTGCACGCAGATCCTCGTCACGGAAGCAGCGGGTAATCTGGATATAACGATCCATGCCGGCCAGCATAAGCAGCTGCTTATACTGCTGCGGCGACTGCGGCAGCGCGTAGAACTTGCCCGGATGTACGCGGGACGGCACAAGATAGTCACGTGCGCCCTCGGGAGTGGATTTGGTCAGCATCGGGGTCTCGATTTCAATGAAACCCTGCTCGTCGAAGTAGTTGCGAGCCACCTGCGTTACACGATGGCGCAGCATCAGATTTTTCTGCATAGACGGACGGCGCAGGTCGAGGTAGCGGTACTTCAGACGAACCTGATCGCCGACTTCCTTATTGTCATCGATTTCGAACGGAGTGGTCTCTGCCTTGGTCAGAATGCGGATATCATCCGCGATGATCTCAACCTCGCCGGTCGGCATCTTCTTGTTGATCGCTGCCGCGTCACGGGCTACCAGCTTACCCTTGACCGCAACGACAAACTCGGTGCGGCAGGTGAAGGCGATCTCGAACAGGTCGGCATTGACCGACTTATCAAAGGTGCACTGGACGATGCCCGCGCGGTCGCGCACGAGCAGGAACAGAACGCCGCCGTTGTCGCGCACACGGTCAACCCAACCGTTAACGGTAACAACGCTGCCCGCGTCAGACAGGCGCAGGTCTCCGCACATATGGGTGCGCTTCATGCCTGCGATGGATGTGTTATTCATGTTTATCAGTCCTTATTTTGAGAATTATCAGTTGTATGTTTTCGTTTGCGCACGAAATATCGAATAAAGTAGAATACGGATACCAGAATCGCTGTAATGACAGCCGTCGGAAGGAAAACTTTTGCAAACAGATTTCAGATTGCGACGATCAGCAGCAGGTTCGCCCACCACGGCAGGCTCATTCCGATGAAAAATATAATCAGAATCAATGTGGATTTTTTATTTTTTCCGGTCTTCGTCACGCAGGTGATCCCGTATCATGGACATATAGATGATGTACCAAGTCAAAGCGAGCACGCCGCCAGAGAGCAGACAAAACAAAATACTCCATCCGCAGAATAGCAGATACAGCGTCCACAGAAATGTTGGAACTAAAAACAGGCCTGCCGCAAGAAAAACTGTGCAGCCCCAGATGAAATGCTTCACCCGCAGTCCTTCCTCCTTAATTCTTAATTCCTAATTTCTAATTACTAATTAAACGCGGTCTACGATAACCTTTCCCTTGGCCCGCTCGGCAAGCCCCGCCTGAATGCGTGCCAATGCCTCATCAAAGCCCGTGTTGGTCTGCTCGCCGGTCGCCAGTTCCTTGAGTGCTACAACGTTGTTCTGTACCTCATCCTCACCCATGAAAATGACATACGGCACATGCAGCTTGTCGGCATAAGTGATCTTGGCCTTGAACTTCTTCTTTTCGCAGTGCAGCTGCACACGAATGCCGTTGTCGCGCAGACGGGTCGCCAGCGCAATCGCCGGACCAACATCCTCGGTCATCGGCAGAATAAGCACATCCGCCGGAGATGCGGGCGGGTTCTCATTCAGGTAATCCTTGTCCTCCAGCACGAAGAACAAGCGGGTCAGGCCGATGGAAATGCCCACGCCCGGCAGCTGCTTGTCGGTGTAGTAGCCCGCAAGGTTGTCGTAGCGACCGCCTGAGCAGATCGAGCCAATTTCCGGATGGTCAAGCATGGTGGTCTCGTATACCGTGCCGGTGTAATAGTCCAGACCGCGCGCGATGGTCAGATCAATTTCAAAATGGTCTGCCGGAACGCCGAACGCTTCCATATAGGTCGCTACCGTGGTCAGCTCCTCAATGCCGAGGTCAAGTGTCTCATTCTTGCCCTTATAGCCTTCCAGCGCCGCAAGAATGCCCTGCGTGCCGCCTTCGATGGTGATGAATTTCAGGATTTCATCGGCCTGCTCAGCGCTTGCGCCGCAGTCCTCGACCAGAATCTCACGCACCTTATCCGCGCCAATTTTCTCCAGCTTGTCAATCGTGCGCATGACGTCACCTGCACGCTCGGTCAAGCCGAGGGACGCAAAGAAGCCATTGAGCACCTTGCGGTTGTTGATGCGGATTTTAAAGCGTTCTAAGCCCAGTTTGGAGAAGGTTTTGTAGATAATCGACGGAATTTCGGCCTCGTTGATGATGCCCAGCTGACCGTCGCCGATGATGTCGATATCCGCCTGATAAAACTCGCGGAAGCGGCCGCGCTGGGCGCGCTCGCCGCGGTAGACCTTGCCGATCTGGTAGCGGCGGAACGGGAAGGAAAGCTGCCCGTAATTGAGTGCCACATACTTTGCCAGCGGCACAGTCAGGTCAAAACGCATCGCCAAATCGCTGTCGCCCTTCTGAAAGCGGTAAATCTGCTTCTCGGTTTCACCGCCGCCCTTGGCGAGCAGCACCTCGGAAGCCTCCAGCACCGGCGTATCGAGTGGATAGAAGCCATACAGCGCATAGGTCTCGCGCAGGGTCTCCATCACGCGCTCCATCTGCGCCTGCTTCTGCGGCAGCAGCTCCATGAAGCCGGATAGCGTTCTGGGTTTAATCTTTTCCATTCGTGAATACCCCTTTATATCGATAATATCTTAACAGAAATGAGCGGTGGTTCATAGACACACCGTAACTATTATATGATACCATAATTCCGAAAAAACTCAATGTCCTGCATGCAATTTATCCGAATTTTATCGAAAAAACAGAGCAGCCGCGGCCTCAGACGGTCGCGGCTTTGTTACGTTTTTCGGATTAGTGGCTCTTGGGATTGACAATATTACGCCAGTCAAGGTCGCCGCGGTCCAGACCGAGGATCAACATTTCCGCGGTCGCGGAGTTGGTCGCAATCGGGATATTATGCATATCACACAGACGTGCCAGCGCATGGACATCCGGCTCATACTCGCTGTTGGACATCGGATCGCGGAAGAACAGCACCAGATCGATCTCATTATAGGCGACGCGAGCCGAAATCTGCTCCTCACCGCCCTGCATGCCTGCCAGGTACTTCTCAATTTTGAGTCCGGTCGCTTCCGCGACAAATTTACCGGTGGTACCGGTCGCACACAGGTTATGTTTTGCAAGGATGCCGCAGTACGCCATGCAGAACTGCACCATCAATTCTTTTTTACGATCATGAGCAATGAGAGCAATATTCATGTTGAACTTCCCCTTTCCAGATAGCAATTCAATTTATATACGCATGATGGGAAGACGTATTCCATCCAGTCTTTGAGCGATGTTGCGAAATGCGGTGGACGCCCCACCCTTCTTTGCGCGAAGCAGGCATTTTCCTCTGCTGCCGCAGGCGATCACATCTTCATCTTCAGGAACGATGCCGAGCAGAGGTAAACCGACCATATCCATGGTATCATCAATGTTTCCCATCACACCATGACGAATCAGCGCCGGGCGCACACGATTCACCACCATACGAATCCGGACAATATTTTCCTTTTCCAAAATACGCGCCACACGTTCCGCACCGCGCACACTGGCCTGATCAGGCATTGTAACGACCAGTCCCTGCGTGGCAGCCTGAGCAAACAGGCGGATTTCCGGAGCCAAGCCAGCCGGCCCATCAATGAGCACGTATTCAAACTCCATCGCACGCGCCTGATCCATCAAGTCGGAGATCTGCTCCCGTGTCAGGGGCGGCAGGCTTCCGGGCGCAGTAAGCAGATACATCCCCGGGAAAACCGGATGCGGGGCGGCCGCACGTTCCAGCGGCGCGATACCCTGCGCAACATCTGCGAAGCTGAATACAATGGAATCACTGAGACCGAGCACGATGTCCAGGTTTCTCAGGCCGCTGTCCGCATCAATCACGAGCACACGGTGTCCACGTTCGGCAAGCGCGGTTCCCACGTTTGCGGTCAGTGAAGTTTTACCCGTGCCGCCCTTTCCAGACGCTACCAAAATTACCTTAAACATATTGCCTCCATATCACAGCCTATTTTTAGTATAAAGCATTTGCCGACCAGATACAAGGTCTTGATGAATTTTTCATCCGACAAAGTGAAAAATTTCACGAACTGTTCACAAAAGAATAAATTTGCATTTGTGTACATTTACCAGAAATATTATTTCAGCAGAGTGTTCTCGTAATCGACAGTATCGATATTTTCGGTGCTTCCCGCGAAGTAGGCATCCAGAATATCTCGAACAATCGGCGCAATATCCGAGCCATGTCCCGCCTGCTCACCGACTACCGCGACTGCAATTTGCGGGTCGTCATACGGCGCATACGCGATGAATACCGCGTTATCGCCCTGTCCTGCAACCTGTGCGGTACCGGACTTACCGGCCACCTTAATCGGATAGTCTGCAAAGGTGCGCGCTGCGGTACCTTCATCGTCGGTAACCTCGGCCATGCCTTGGTGTACGACATCGAGCGTCCTCTGGGAAATATCGATCTTGCGGATGACTTCCGGCTCCTCTGCCTTGACCGTACCGGTGTAGTCGTAGGTTTTGACACTGCGCAGCAGAGTCGGCTTGTACAGCGTACCGCCGTTTGCAATCGCCGCCGTATAGTTGGCGAGCTGAAGCGGTGTGAATGCGTTGTCGCACTGACCGATGGCAGTCGTGATGACATCGCCGCCCGGCTCCTGCCATGGGTTCAGCGTTGGCACATTTTCCAGCATCGCCGCACGGTTCTTCGGACCAGATGCCGAACCGGAGCGTTCACCTTCCAGCTCGATCCCGGTTTTTTCGCCGAAACCGAATAGATGCTCCCATTCCTCCAGCTTTTCGCCGCCAAGCAAATGACCAACTTCGTAGAAATATACGTTGCATGATTTCTGAATGGCACGCAGCACATCGGATGGACCATGCCAGCCCATGCATCGATAGGTTCTGCTCTTGGAAAAACGGGTGTAATAATGCTGACAGTTGATGATCGTGCTGCTGTCGATAACACCCTCTTCCAAACCGGCCATTGCGGTCAGAATCTTGTACGTCGAACCGGGGGCATATGCGCCGCCGATGGCGCGGTTGATGAGCGGACGACCCACTTCGTCGGTCGCCCAAGTGCTGTACAACTCATTCCAGCGGGTCAGATCGATGGTCGGATAACTGGCCATCGCGAGTACCTGTCCGGAATTTACATCGATCGCAACTGCCGCACCCGCGCTGGAGCCGATGCTCGGCAGCGTGTTCGCCAGCGAATCCTCAGCCGCTTTCTGCAGGTCGAGGTCGATCGTCAAAATGCAATTGTTGCCCGGCTGGGGTTTCTTGCCTTCGATCACATTGGTGACCTTGCCTGAAATATCAGTTTCAATCGAGCGGGTACCACTTACACCGTGCAGATATTCCTCAAAGGATTTCTCCACCCCCTGCTTACCGACCAGATCACTCATCTGGTAGCCATCCACTTGATTGTAACCGCCCTGTCCGTCTTCGCCTTCCCAGTCCTCCGCATACATCGGGCCAACACGGCCAAGAATGTGCGCCGCGTAGGTGGTTTCGTATTTACGCACCGATTCGGTCTCAACGTTGACGCCCGCAAACTCCGTGTGCCGCTCCTTGACCTGCGAAATCAGGTCGAGCGATACGTCTGACGCGATGATAAATGAATTATATGAGGAGAAATTGCTGCGCTCCATCTCGTAGCGCACACTGGCCACGATGCGGGCGTTGCCGTCCGACAGCGATTCATCGATTTCGTAATATTTGCGCAGCGCCTTCAGCATTTCGGGCGCGGTCAGGTTTTTGCCAAGCTTCTTTTCCTCGGCAAAATCGGCCAGCGCTTCCCGCTCGGCATCCGATTCCTCGCCGATATACTCA
>JBJDZO010000361.1:0-2343 GCA_051868095.1 Butyricicoccus sp.
GTTGGAGATGCGCCGTCTACCCTGCGTCTGACCCTGCCCGAAGTCCATCTGGAAAACCCGGACTGCCCGACCTACATCGAAAAAATCCACGCCGCCATGGATGCCTACATGCAGAACGGTACCCTGACCGAGCTGCCTGCGGGTGTGATTCTGCTCGCGCGCGATACCGGCGGCGTCTGCCCGCGCCGCGGTCTGGTGCTGGCCTTCGACCTCGACGCCTACGAATATACGCCCGGTTCGGCGTCACCCATCCGCCCGACCGAAAAAACCGTGGTGGAACGCATTCCGCCGCGCCTCAAGGTGCGCGAGGGCGCATCGATTGAGCTGCCGCACATCATGCTGCTCATCGACGATCCGGAGCGTTCGGTGATCGAGCCGCTGTACGCCCGCCGCGAGGAATTTTCCAAGCTGTATGATGTGGAACTGATGCAGAACGGCGGTCATCTGACCGGCTGGTTCATTCCGGAGAGTGCGGACACCGACGCGCTGCTGGACGCGCTGGAAAAGCTGAGCGACCGTGCGGTATTTGATGCCAAATACGGTGTCACCGATGGCCGTCCGGTGCTGCCCTACGCGGTTGGCGATGGCAACCACTCGATGGCGACCGCGAAGGCCTACTGGGAGGAGATCAAGCCCACCCTGACCGCAGAGGAGTGCGAGACCCATCCGGCGCGCTATGTGCTGGCTGAGGTGGTGAATGTGCATGACGAAAGCATTGTCATTGAGGGCATTTATCGTGCGCTGTTTGGTGTGGACGCGGTCGATGTGCTCGACGCGGCCGGTCATTTCTTCCGTGCGCACGGCGCGGAAGTTTCGGTGGCCGAGTCCGTTCCGGCGGAGCTGCCGGATGATGTACAGTCGTTCCCGTTCCAGACGGGTGCGCACACCGGCTGCATGCTGGTCAAGGGTTCGCCGTGGGCGCTGCCGGTGGCAACGCTTCAGGCCTTCCTCGATGATTATCTGGCTGCGCATCCGGAAGCAAAAATCGACTATATCCATGGACTGGATGTACTGCATGAGCTGGCCGCAAATCCGGAAACCATGGGCTTTGAGCTGCCCGACCCGGCCAAAGATGATCTGTTCCGCGGTGTAATTTTTGACGGCGTGCTGCCGCGCAAAACCTTCTCGATGGGCGACGCCCGCGAGAAGCGGTTCTACATGGAAGCCAAGCGCATCACGCGGTAAGAAAAAAGCCTTCCCAAAAGGGAAGGCTTTTTGTTATGTTACGGTAATGACGCGAATTTTTCCGCCCTTTTCCGGGGTGCGTTCGGCGTAAAGGGTGAATTTTTCGTAATCAGTCTTGGCCTGTGCCAGTGTCATGAACCGGCTCTTGCCGGACTGGTACACCTGCACCTCGTCGGCAATCGGATAATAGCCCCGCGATGTGCGCACACCCTCAGCGCCGTCAAAGGCGTCCAGTTCGACCGTACCCACCTTTATCAGGCGGATGCTGGCGAGGAACTGCCGCGCGGGATTGTTTTCCGCGCCCTTGGGGAAGCCGACCGGACTGCCGCCGACGCCTTCCGGCTGGCTGATGGTCTGATAGGTCAGCTCCTTCTGCGCCTTATCCGTGTAGTCGTAATAGCGGAGCGCCGTTACGCTGTCGCCGGTCTCATAGCCCTCGTCGTCCTTGCCGGACGAATAGTAGGCATAGCCGTAATTCCATGCGTTGCCGGTAACATCCTTCAGCACGAACGCGATCACGCTGCCCGCCGAATCGGTGACCGCCGACCGGATGGAATCGGCCGCGATGCCGCCGGACGGCAGCTCGGAGAGGATGGTTTCATAGAGCGGCGCATTGGTTTCGACCTGTTCCCAGATGCGCACATCCGGAGAGACCTTTTTGCTGCCGAGTGTGCCCGCGTCCACATCCCAGCCGTCCGCGGACGTTCCGGACAGCCTGCGCGCCGAGAGCACCAGTTTGCCGTCGTTGTTCTCGCTGACGATCACCGGTTGGCCGTACAGTTTTCGGTCATCCTCTCTGCTGAGCGGGCCGCGCACCTGCACGCCGTTCCACAGCGTCACAACCGCGTCGCCGCCGTTCATCGCGGCAAAAACGCCGTTCATATCCGCGCGCACATCCGCCGCAGGGAAGGCCGCCGCGACTGCGCCGCGCGCGTCAAACAGCACGGTAATACGGTCGCCCGCCTGAAATCCCGCAAAATAGGCCGCCGCCCGCTCGGATACCTTGTAGCTCTGTCCGAGCAGCTCGATGGTTTCCGGGTTTTTGATCGAGGGCTTGCCGCTGTTGTAGCAGCCGGTCGCGCGCACGTCGGAGACTTCGGCGGTTTTTTCCGCCGTGCTGATGGTGACAACGTCGTAGGGCTTGAGCGCATCCGCGGA
>JBJDZO010000361.1:2443-6389 GCA_051868095.1 Butyricicoccus sp.
TCGTTCGGGTTTGATGGTCTCGTCCCCGGTGGTTTCGATGCGGTCGCGCTGGACGCGGCGCACCTTGTGTTCTTCGGTGTGGCCCTTGTTGTCGGGCACAATGGTCACCACCGTGCTCGGCGCGGTTTTGCTGTAATAGATCGTGCCGCTCACGCCGATGAGCGCGGCATCCAGCACGCCGTCGGTGGTTTTGGTCACCGGTTCATCGTCCCCGACATAAAACCGCGCCTGATTTTTGCGCAGATCGGGATCGGTTTCGCTGGTTGCGAGCAAAATGGCGCTGTCGCTGTCGCCGGAAGCGGTCAGCGCGTCAATCAGCTTCCCGCTTTCCTTGCTGGGGGTATCCAGCGTATTGAGCAGCATAATTGCCGCGTCCGCGCGGGACACCGGGCTGGATGCGTTCATGACCGAAGCGCCGTCCGCGAGACCCTCCGACTGTGCGCGGGCAATGTAGTCGCCCGGCCATACGTGGCCGATGTCGTCAATCGAATAGCCAAGCATGAGCATCAGCATGGTGCAGGCTTCGCCGTAGTTAATGGTGCGGTTGGGCTGGAAGGTGCCGTCCGCGTAGCCGTGGATGATTTTCTTTCCCTTGATGTCCGGATGTTTGATGGCCGCGTTGATGTATCCGGCCGCCCAATGGCTGTTCGGCACGTCCGGGAATACGGTAAAGTTCTTGTACGCGGTCACGTCGGTCACGCCGAATGCCGTGACAATCAGCTTGGCGAACTCGGCGCGGGTCAGTGTCCGGTTCGGCGCAAAGGTCTCCGTACTGTCGCCCTCCATGATATTGAGGGATTTGAGCACAGCCGCCGTCTGTGCCAGTGTCGGGGTCTGAATGTCGTGGAATACCGCCCCGCAGGTTCCGGCCAGCAGCGCCATCGCAAGCAGGCCGCCTAAAAATCGTTTCTTCATGTTGATCCTCCCCACCAGTTTGTTTTATTGGGTGCGCAGCGCCTCGACCGGCTGCAATTTGGATGCCTTGTTGGCCGGATAAATGCCGAACAGGATGCCAAGCAGCGCGGAAAACAGGAACGCGCCCACGATCAGCGCCGGGCTGGGCAGAACGGTGAATTTCTCCACCTGAGGCATCCACATCTGCTCGGAAAGCTGCCTGCCCAGCATGATATTGCCCATAATGGCCGAGCCGAAGCAGCCGACCACAATGCCGATCAGGCCGCCGCAGCACGAAACCGACGCGGCTTCGATCAGGAACTGCATAATAATATCGCGCCGCCGGGCACCCACCGCCATGCGGATGCCGATTTCGCGCGTGCGCTCGGTCACGGACACGAGCATGATGTTCATAATACCGATGCCGCCGACGAGCAGCGAAATCATGGCCACACCGCCCATGAGCAGTGCATTCTGTTCGGCTTCTGCGGCCTCCTGTTCCTGCCACTGGCTGGTGGAATCGGCGCTGAACCAGCCGCCCGCGGCTTCGCAGATGGGCTGCATGGCCGCGTTCAGCGCATCGACCACCGGCTGAATATCCTCCTTGCTGGCCGCTTGAAGGATGTACTGCCGGTCGGAATTGCGGTCCACGCTCATCATGGAGCTTTGCAGGGTGTACGGCATGACAAGCATTTGATCCTCGGTGTTGAGCTTGCCGCCAAACTTGCCCTTATACACGCCGATGACCTCAAAACTTTTGCCGCCGATGCGGATTTTCTGCCCGACCGGGCTCATTGCGCCGAAGAAATACCTGCGCAGGGTTTCCCCGATCACGCACACCCGCGCCTGATTTTTGCAGTCAGCTTCCGAGATGTCGCGTCCGGCTGTGATGACGCTGTTGGTCACAAGGCCGTAATCCTGATTGCCGTAGTACATGTTGGTATAGCCGTTGTCCTGCGACAGCGTCATGGAGCGGTACTGAATACCCTTGCTGCCCCAGTCCCAATACTGGCTCTGCGGCGACCAGCCGCTTACGCGGTCTTTCAGTTCACCGTCCAGCAGTTTCTCAAATTCTTCCCAGTCCTTGCTCTTCGCGCCCCAGCCGTACACCTGAATGCGGTTGGTGCCCATGGCCTCGTACTGCATGCGGGTCAGAGTGGCCTTGCTCTGAATGGACGAGACCAGCGTAATGACCGCGGCAACGCCGATGATGATGCCGAGCATGGTCAGCAGTGAGCGCACCTTATTGCTGAGAATGGATTTCAGCGCCATGCGGATGGTTTGCAGTCCGTTCATACTGTTCTCCTTTCCCGGCGCGGTCGGAGATCACGCGGCCGTCCTGAATGGTGATGATGCGTTCAGCCACCTCGGCAAGGTGGTTGTCGTGGGTAATCAGAATCACCGATGTGCCCTGCCGGTTGAGCGCGAGCAGTTGGCGCATGATTTCCGCGCCCGATTTGGAATCCAGATTGCCGGTCGGCTCGTCAGCCATAATGATCGGCGGTTTGGCCGCCACCGCGCGGGCAATCGCCACGCGCTGCTGCTGGCCGCCGGACATTTCGCCCGGCCGGTGGTGCATGCGCTGTTCCAGCCCGACCGAAACCAACGCCTCGGCCGCGAGTCTGCGCCGCTCGGCCGCGCCCATGCCGCGGTAAATGAGCGGCAGTTCGACGTTTTCGAGGGCGGTCAGCCCGGGAATCAGGTTGAAGCCCTGAAAGATGAAGCCGATTTCCCGGTTGCGGATGCCGGCGAGCACCGACGGCCGCATATCGCTCACCGCCTGCCCGTCCAGATAGTAAGTGCCGTAGGTCGGGATATCCAGACAGCCGAGAATGTTCATCAGCGTGGACTTGCCCGAGCCGGACTGCCCAAGGATGCACAAAAACTGTCCCCATGGCACTTGCAGGGAAACATGATCAAGGGCGCGCACTTCATTTTCCCGGCCTTCGTTGTAAATCTTGCTGAGCTGCCGCACATCGATCAGCAGATTGCTCTGCCCCGCGGCGGGTGCGCGTCTGCGTTTTCCAAACATCACGCGCCCTCCTTTAGCCTTCGCCGCTCATCTCCGCGTACATATCCTGCGGGCCGCTGAGAAAGACCTCGGTGCCCTCGTCGATGCCGGAGAGAATTTCCACGTTGCTGCTGTCCGAGATGCCGGCCGCCACCGGCACGAGCACAAAGCCCTCCGGGATGTCCTCGGTGCCTTCGGGAATCGGAATGGTCTCGTCAAATTCCTGTCCCTCGGCGGGCTTTGCGAACACGGCGGTTCCTTCCTCGGTGTTGACGAGCGCGCGCGTCGGGATGGTAATGCAGTCCTCGGCCTGCGCGGTGGTGATCTGATAGCTGACGTAATAGCCCATGGACACGGTGACGCCCTCGGGCAGCGGGTCAAGCACGATCACCGCCGTATAGGTCGGCATACTGCCGTTGCCGCTGTTTTCCTCGGCCTGCATGGACACGCTTTCGACCGAGCCGGTCAGCGTGATGTCCTCGGTGCCGTTGTACAGGGTCATGGCGGCCGGCTGGCCGGGCATGACCGAATTGATATCGTTCATCGCAATCTGCGCCTTGACCACCAGCGTGGACATATCGGCCACAACACAGGGCGCGGTGCCGCCCACCAGTTCGGCATCCACAGCCGTATCCATTTTGAGTACCACGCCGTCAATCGGGGACGTGACCGCCGCGCCCGAAATGATGGTTTCCAGCTCGGTGATGCGCTTCTGCTTTTCGGCCAGCGCCATTTGCTGGCTTTGCAGCGACCGCGCCGCCGTATCGACCGCGCGGGTCAGATCGTCGTTTTCCTGCTGGACAATCACCGCGCCCGCGGCATATTTGTAGTAATCCAGTCCATTCAGCCCCGTGATTTTACCGCTCTGCTTAGCGGTAATGGTTTCCTCGCGGTTGTATTCGAGCAGCCCGGCGTCGGCAGGCATGACGGCTCCGTTTGCGGTCGATACCTCGGCGCTCGCGGCCATTCCCTTTTTGAGCGCGCCCGGGTTTGGATCGCAATGGTCACGCGGAACAGCCGGGTGCCGTCATCGGATACCTT
>JBJDZO010000362.1:0-6388 GCA_051868095.1 Butyricicoccus sp.
ACCTGTTAAACTTCGGTTTCACCTCCCTGTCTAACCAGGATATCGTTCAGGTTCTTTGCCTGGGCGGTATCACCAAGGGTGTTTCCAATTTGGAACTGACCGCTGCCTATGCTACCATCGCCAACAGCGGTACCTATACAAAACCGAGATTTTACACCAAGGTTTTGGATCATGACGGCAATGTCCTCATTGACAATACGCCACAGACCCATACGGTATTAAAAGAAACCACGGCCTGGTTACTGACCAATGCCATGGAAGATGTAGTGACCAAAGGAACCGGAACCCGGGCAAGATTCTCCGGTATGGCCATTGCCGGCAAATCCGGTACCACCACATCCAACCGTGATGCACTGTTTGCAGGCTTTACTCCATATTATACCTGCGTTGTCTGGGGAGGATATGATGACAACTCCAAGATGAGCTCCACGGGATATGTCAAGGATCTGTGGCGCTCCATCATGAGCCAGGTCCACAAGGGATTAGACTATAAGGACTTTGCTAAACCGGATGGCATTGTAACCGCCAAGATCTGTACCAAATCCGGCCTGTTAGCCATTGAAGGTGTGTGTGACACCGACGGATACGATCCTGTGCGCGGCCAACGAAATCATCCGGCACAATCAATACCGAAAAGGCAAGGAACTTTGGACGGAAAAGGCGGGCGGCGCGAAAATCAAACTGCACCGTTCGGACACGCAGGAGAGCGAAGCGGCGTACATTGCGGATTGTATCGTGGAAGGTGTGTCGCAGGGCAAAAAGTGGAGCGATTTTGCGGTACTTTACCGCAACAACGTGCTTTCGAACAATATCGAAGGCGCGTTCCGGCGTAATTCCATCCCGTATCGCATCTATAAAGGCCGCGATTTCTTCTCGCGCGCGGAAATTCGTGATATGTTTGCATACTTATGGATTATTGAGAACCCGTCGGACACTCTGCGCCTGAAGCGTATTATCAATGTCCCGGCGCGGAAAATCGGTGAGCGTTCGGTAGAGATTGCCGAACAGCAGGCAGCGGAAAACAATCTGGAGCTGTATGAGGTTGTGCAGAATGCAACCCGGTTTCCGGCGCTGTCGCGCGCAGCGGGTGCGATGGAAAAATTTGCGCTTATGATGGATAACCTGCGCCAGCAGCAGGAATTCCTGACCTTGCCCGAACTGTACGACGAGCTGTTGGAGCAGAGCGGCTATCTTGCCGCACTGGAAGCCAAGGGCGATATGGAGTCCCGAGGACGCGCGGAGAATATCATGGAACTCAAATCCAACCTTGTCGATTATCAGGAAAAGGCGGAAGAACCGACGTTATCCGGTTTTCTGGAGGAAATGGCGTTGTACACCGATGCCGATCATACGGACGAGAACGAAGATGCGGTGTTGCTCATGACCATGCATTCGGCGAAAGGGCTGGAGTTCCCGCAAGTATTCCTGTGCGGCATGGAGGACGGTCTGTTTCCGTCGTTCCGTTCTGAAATGAATGACGAGGAGATGGAAGAGGAACGTCGTTTATGCTATGTCGCAGTCACACGCGCCAAGGAACAGTTATACCTGACCTGTGCTGAACGCCGTATGATTTATGGCCGCACACAGTATTCCAAGCCTTCGCGCTTCATCGAGGAAATTCCGAAGGATCTGTTGGATTCCAATATTTCCGAGCGGCAGCGGCAGCAGCAAGCTGCACTGGAAGCTGCGGAACAGGTTTATCAGAAACGCAATGCCTTCTCGGTTTCGCAAGCATACCGGACTGCGGCGGCGACCGAGCGAAAAGTTGCCCGGGCACAGGGCGGCGAAGTTCCGGCTGTCAAGGTAGGCGATCGCGTGCGGCATAAGGCATTTGGCGATGGCCTTATTGTGTCCGCAAAGCCGCTCGGCAATGATATGCTGATTGAAATCGCTTTTGATACCAAGGGCACCAAACGGCTGATGGCGAAAAGCGCAATGCAGTTCATGACAAAACTATAAAAAGCCATAAAAATCCGCCCATTTTTGATGGACGGATTTTTCACTTGAATAAATTGTTTGGGTTAGAACTCCATAAACGACATGCAGTCTACATAGTAATCCATAAATTCCGCGCTGGCCGACAGAGAAAGCTCGGTTGCATCCTTTGCAAGCTGTTCGCTGTATTCCCGCAGAGAGCGGTTCATCAGCAGCATCGCCGCACCGCCAAGTGCACCATTGCCAATAAACTCGGTCTTGTTCCGCAGCGCAGCCGGGAATAGGCCGATTGCACAAGCAGAATTATAATCCATACTGCTGCCGAAACCGCCTGCAATGCAGAAACGGGCAACGTCCGAAGCGTCAATCCCCTCTTCTTCCAGCAGGGTGATCACACCCGCACAGATCGCCGATTTGGCAAGCTGAATCTGGCGCACATCCTTCTGAATGATGGTTACGCCGCTGCTGTCAATCTCATAGTCCTCATCCAGATAGCCGGAATCGTCGATGATTTCCGTTTCCAGCATGACGCGCAGCGCATCCAGAATACCGGAACCACATACGCCGATGGCTGGTTTGTCCTGTACGGTCTCATAAGTCACTTTGTCGTCCGTGAGCTGTACGGCGCGGATAGCACCCGGTGCAGCCGGCATGCCTTGACTCAGTCCTGCGCCTTCAAATGCCGGACCAGCGGCTGTTGAGCAGCATAGCAGTCTGCCGTTATGCAGCAGTGCCATTTCACCGTTGGTACCGATGTCGGCCAGCAGCTGAACGCCGCCTTGATGCACCATGCCGGACGCAAGAATCGCGCAGATGATATCCGCACCGACATAAGCGCCGATGCAGCGGGGAAGGTATACCGGTGCGCCCGCCAGTGTACGGCGGCTCATGCAGCCAAAATAGGATTGCATATCGAACGGTACAACAGCAAGAGAAGCTGGGTCAAGGCCCTCATACAGATGCAGCATGGTGCTGTTGCCGGTGACAACTGCTTCGTCGATGCAGTCCAGCCCGGCTTCAGCCAGACATTCCGCCGCCATTTCCTCAAGCTGATCGGAAATCAGGTCGGAAAGGGTATCCAGACCGCTGGTCTTGCATGCCTCAATGCGCGAAATCACGTCTGCACCATAGCCGCGCTGACGGTTTTCCGCCAGCCGCTCCGCAAGAACCTTACCGGTTGCGCGCTCGAAAAGCTGCATGGCAACTGTCGTGGTGCCGATATCAACTGCAATACCAAAACCGCTTTCGGTATGCTCAAAAGCTTCGGTTTTGTTCCATGCAATGATCTTGGATGTCCCTGCATCGTTCAAACGCACAGATACATTGCCGACTGCGCGGCAAAAGCAGGCTAAGCGGATACCTTCTGCCCGATCCTCTTCGCTGAGAAGCTTCTTTTCGGCTTCGCTCATCGGTTCTACTGCGCCTTCGACATGTACATGGCATTTGCCGCAGGTATGATTGCCTGCGCAAGGCATAGCAAAGGACGGCTCTTCCTGATGCAGCACATCGCTGAGCAGTGTACCCGGTTCAATTGAAACGGTTTTTACGCCGGATGCGCTCGTAATGGTCATATTCATAGTGATTTTGCGCCTTTATACAGGCGTATCCTCCTTCTCTAAACTCACATAAGTAGTCGCGGTCACGGTGACCAGCGTACACAATTTAATGGCACCTGCGATAATTGGTTTGCTGTCGGTCTGGACGGCGATCGAACCAATAGCGCCCTGTTCGCGTACGCGCGCCGTTGTCCATGCAGCAAGGGTTTCGCTCGCCCAAGCGACGCCTTCTTCTTCGCTTTCAAAATAGCGCGGCTCCTGTCCGGTACATAGCACCTCATAGTCGGCTTTGGCATCCGTATCAACCGACTGACCGTGTGGTCGTACCTCGGCGGTACCGGTGACACTGATCTTACCGGTGACGGCGCCGACTGCATTCGCCGTGGAAGCACTGTCCGGAATGACACATTCGGCGCGCAGCGCCTTGGCGGCTTCGGGCAGGAACAGATGGGTCGGGCCGCCGATGCCGATAATCTTGGCGGGAGAATGGAACAGGCAGTGCAGCAGCGGATTGCCGCCCGTATCGCGTGCCTCCCATTGCAGGCGCAGCAACTCCTGTAGACCCTGATCGATGCCGCGGTTGCGGTAATAATCCGAGCTGTATTCGAGCAGCATGCGCGAAATTCCATAGAATACTTCGCGCTCGACATGCTCATAAATCTTCTGGCAGAGTGCCTCAGGAGACAGATCCAGCGATGCCGCCGCGAAGCGCAGCGCAAGAATCGAGCAGGTGCGATTATATTGCGTGTAGTCGCCCAGCGCATGCATCACATCGGTCGGAGTCAATCCGGCACGCAGAATCACGCCCAGCTTTTCCAGCGTATGTGTGTTCAGTGCATAGCACTCAATGCCAAGCAGATCAGAGGCTTGCTGTACGCTGAGCGGACGTTCTTCGAGAGCTTTGCAAAGCTGCTGTTCACGGGCATCGAGCGGGAGACCATGCCAATCTTCACGGGCCAACGTCAGAAATTCATGCAGCGGCTGGGTATGTGCGGGAACTGCTTCGATCTGGGCGCGCAGAATATCTTCAATAAACGGATATCGGCTGCCCAGCACACACAGCGGAATCACACGGTCAGGGCCGACCGTCATACCATCCAGCGACCAGCGCACCACACTGTCGCCGCCGAGTGCGAACGAAGTCGCAAACAGACCTTTAACCAGCGTGCGCCAGCCGCCGACACGGATACCCTCGTCCGAGAGCACCGGCATGCTGTTTTCCACCAGTGCAATGTCGGTCGTGGTGCCGCCGATGTCTACAATGACCGCGTATTCCGCGCCGGTCAGTGCACAGCCGCCAAGTGCGCTTGCCGCAGGACCGGAAAGGAGGGTTTCGACCGCATGTTCAGCCGAATATTCGCAGCTCATCAGGCTGCTGTCCGAGCGGACGATCATGACATCGGCTGTAATACCGCGTTGACGGAACGCATCTTTGACCGCATCAAGAAAGTGATTGGTTACCGGAAGCAGACCGGCGTTGAGCAGAGCGCTTGCGCCGCGTTCCAGACTGGATAGGCCGGAAAACAATACACTTGCGCACATGACCGGCAGGCCGGTCTCCTCGGTCAGAATCTGTGCGGCTTTCTTTTCCAGCACGCCGCCGTTACGCACACCATACACCTCGCAGACCGCAGCGGCTTCCACATCATGGAACCATTCTTTTGCGTTTGCGCGGAGTATATCCCAGTCCGGTTCCTCAAGAACTTTGCCGTCAATCGTAGTTTTGCAGGCCAGATAACGGACATCATCCGGGTCGGTCAGGCCATAGTCGCCGCCAAAACGTGCGACGCCTGCGCGGTCAATACCCAGCAGAAGCAGACGGGTTCGGCGGAACTTCCCTTCGACGCAGGCGTTGGTTGCCAGCGTGGTGGACAGGCCTGCAAGCACAGCCTGCCGGCAGAGTTCCGGATCCAGACCGTCGAGCGCGTTCAATATGCCGATTGTCAGATCCTGCGGGGTGGTCAGCGCCTTGTTTTTCCCGAGAACCGTTCGTGTTTCAAAATCGTACAGCACCGCATCTGTGCAGGTACCGCCAGTATCGATGCCAATGCCGAGTTTCATATCATTTTTCTCCTTTGCTCCAAATTCACTCAGATAGATACTTTTATTATAGACGTGCAAAGCGGCAGGTGTATAGGAAAATATGCGCACCGGTAAGACGAAATTGACAATATCACAAACGTGGAAAAAAGCCTTGCCAGAGCGGCAGCAGGCACGTATAATTGGAAAATAAGAAGACAAAAAGGAGAGAAATCAGTATGAGACTCGCATTGATCGGATGTATGGTGATGAACCGGGAGATTTCCCATCTGGTAGCGGGCAGCAAGCATATTGTGCGTACCTGGTGGCTGCGTCAGGGTCTGCACAATACGCCGGATCTGCTGCGTACCGAGGTGCAGCGCGTGATCGATGAGATTGAAAAGGAAAACGAGCTGATGGAAGATAATATGCGGTTTGAAGCGGTTATTCTGGGGTATGGCCTGTGCTCGAACGGTGTAATTGGTCTTCGCAGCCGGTCGCTGCCGCTGATCGTGCCGCGATGTGATGATTGTGTTTCACTGTTCCTTGGCTCGGCTGAGCGCTATCGGAAGCTGTTCCGCGAAATGCCCGGCACTTTCTGGTACAGCCCCGGCTGGATTGAGCAGTCGTTTATGCCATCCACCGAAAACTATGCACGCCGTCTGGCGCAGTATACCGAGCTGTATGGTGAGGACAACGCCGAATATCTGCTCGAATGCGATAACTCGTGGATGAAGAACTATCATTACTGCGGCTATATCACCTGTCCGCTCGCACGCTTTCCGCAGCACGAGGAATTCAGCCAGCAGGCGGCAAAGGATTTTGGCTGGGAGTACCGCGAAATCGAAGGAGAAATGGGCTATTTTGAGGCGCTGGTC
>JBJDZO010000363.1:0-6358 GCA_051868095.1 Butyricicoccus sp.
AAAAAAAGGCGAATTCACGGTACTTTGCCGCAAAAACCGCCTTTTTTTGCAATACAACATTACTCCTGTTTGTTTGAATCCGGTTTTTCGGTCACTGCGCGGATAAAACCGTCCTTCTGTGCCGAACAGATATCCGCGGCAATCAGCCGGTTTCGGTACAGCACCAGATTGGCCGTGACACCTTCTTCCCCGCTCGGATCGTTGTATACCGCATACACATAGAGCGTTGCCTTGCGCCCCTTGTATTTCTCAAGATCCAGCCCCTGTCGTTTTTGCAGTGCATTGTACTCCTCATAGGCAGCATCAAACTCGTCCGGAATACGCACCTCCGTCTCACTCTGCGGAGTTTCGTCCACCTCCCAGCCATAGCTCTGCAAAAACTCCACCCGTGCCTCATTGGTTGCCAGCTTCTGCGACAGCCCTGCATTGGCAGCCACACTTGCTGCTCCCGCCCCGTGTGCGGACAGCGCCGACACGCCCCAGATCACCGCCGCCAGCGCCAGCAGCCCGACCGCCGCTTTTTTCACCGTCAGCTTGGTTGCATATACGATCATTTTGGTTCCCTCCCTGTTGTCCTGTGCCTTGTTTCAGCATATGTACAAGCGGGAAAGGATAGAACTGAGTTAGGAGTTAGGAGTGAGGAGATAGGAGTTGTGGAGGCGCTTCGCGCATAATTCCATTGCCGCGCACAGCGCGGCTTTTATCTTCTATCTTTTCTATCTCCTATCTTCTATCTTTTTATGACTCCTACCTAAAAAAGGACGACGCAATGCGCCGTCCTTTTTTGTTTAGTCCTTATTGAGTGCTTCCATGCGAGCCTTGTTGTCCGCGATGACCTTTTCCTGAACCATCGGGGGCGCCTCGTCATAGCGCTCGAAGTCGGATTCGAACGAACCGCGGCCCTGCGTCATCGAACGCAGCGTGATCGCGTAGTCGGTAGTCTCTGCCATCGGCACTTCGGCCAGAATCTCCTGCTGACCGCCCTCGACCGGATTCATGCCCATGATGCGGCCGCGGCGCTTGTTCAGGTCACCGATAACATCGCCCATGTAGCTGTCCGGTACAACGACCTTCATCGAGCAGATGGGTTCGAGCAGAACCGGCGAAGCCTGCGGGATACCGGCCTTGTATGCCAGTCTTGCCGCCATCTTGAACGAAAGCTCGTTGGAGTCAACATCGTGATAGGAACCGTCGGTCAGGACTGCCTTCAGGCCAACCAGCGGATAACCGGCGAGTACGCCGTGCTCCATGGCCTCACGGATGCCCTTGTCAACCGCCGGATGGAAGTTCTTCGGAACCGAACCGCCGAAGATCTTCTCTTCAAATGCGTAATCGCCCTCGGTATACGGCTCGAAGTCCATCTTGACATGGCCGTACTGACCGTGGCCACCCGACTGTTTCTTGTGCTTGCCTTCGACCGAAACCTTTTTGCGGATCTTCTCGCGGTAAGGCACAATCGGGGCCGACAACTCGACATCTACGCCGAATTTGCTCTTGAGCTTGGAGCAGATGACATCCAGATGGATGTCGCCCGCGCCGGCAATGGTCATCTGCTTGGTCTCCGGGTTGAAGCTGGTCTCGAAGCTCGGGTCTTCGTCGCGCAGCTTGGCCAGACCGGTGGACATCTTTTCTTCGTTGCCCTTCGCCTTCGGCGCGATGCCCTGCATGTAGCACGGCTTGGCCATCGCAACGCCTTCCAGCATGACCTTACGTACCGACATGGACAGGGTGTCGTCGGTCTTGGTGGTCACGAGCTTTGCAACCGCGCCGATATCGCCGCAGCCGATCTCATCGACCTCGGTGGTCTTTTTGCCGCAAACGGTGTAGATGTGACCCATCTTCTCGTTCGCGTCCGCACGCTTGTTGACAAGCGTCATGTCGCTCTTTACCGTGCCGGAGAATACCTTGAAGTAGGAGAAACGGCCGTACTGGTCAGCAACCGTCTTGAATACGTAAGCACAGGTCGAACCGTTCGGCGAGCATGCAATCTCGTCGAGTTCGCCCTTCTCGTCCTCATAAACCTCAGCCGGAGCCTCGTCCGGGGACGGCATATAGTCGGCAATGCCCTTGAGCAGCGCATAGGAACCGATACCGGTTGCAGCGGTGCCGCAGAATACCGGTGCGATCACCAGATCACGCACGCCCTGACGGATGCCGGCAATCAGCTCTTCATCGGAGAACTCTTCGCCCGCGAAGTAACGCTCCATCAGCTCTTCGCTCAGCTCAGCGACGTTCTCGCACAGCGCGGCACGATGCTGGTCAATGCGCTCCTTCATATTCTCCGGAATCGGGATCTCGACGCGCTTGGTGCCTTCCATCTTGTACGCCTTGCGGATAACACAGTCCACGATGCCGACGGTGTCACGGTTGCCCTCGAAAATCGGTACAACAATCGGGCAGACCGAAACGCCGAACTGCTTCTGCAGCTTGTGCAGCGAGGTATAGTAATCGGAATTTTCCTCATCGATCTTGGAAATATAGAACATGCGCGGCATCTGGCGCTCAGTGACCTTCTTCCAAGCCTTCTCCGTGCCGACGCCCGGGCCGGACTTGCCGGTTGCCACGATCAGCGCGGACTCGGACACGCGCAGCGCGTGCTTGACTTCGCTTTCAAAATCAAAGAAACCTGGGGTATCCAGCAGATTGATCTTGCAGTCATCCCAGATCACCGGAGCGACTGCGGTAGAAATCGAAAACTGACGCTTGATTTCCTCGGGGTCATAGTCACAAACTGTATTGCCTTCCGGTACCTTGCCCACGCGCTCGGTCGCGCCGGATACAAACAGCAGGCTCTCGATCAGAGAAGTCTTGCCGTCGCCGCCGTGGCCCATGACGCAGACATTTCTTAACTTATTTACCGGGTACGTTGCCATATTACACACTCTCCTGCTCGTTTTGTCCGAGAGCGTCTTGTGCAGAATGCCAAATCACGCATCTCTCTGTTCGTAATTATACACTAGAACGTGTCAGAATGCAAACACTATTTTTGTGAATCCTGCCAACCAGGTAAAAAAAAGAGGAAATGCCACATAAAATCGCAGCATTTCCTCCAAAAATCAAGGATTTCGATCAATAGTTTCTGCGGCTGGTGAGCGAAATAACGAACACCGGCACATACCACAGCAGCAAATACAGCAGCACATTTTTGGGCTCCATGGCCTCGGCCGCGCCCTTAAAGCTCAGGTAGAACATCAGCAGCATGCCGCACACGCCGGCAATGGTACCGATCAGCAGATTGGAACGCAGCGCGCCGACCAGCTTGTCCGCCGCCTGCTGCACCATGACGTAAGGCATTGCGCCGTCCTTGGACAGCAGTGCGCATACATGATCCTTGGCCGTATAATCCGGGTTCACGATCTCCGGAATGCGCGCCGGATCGACCGCGTCGGTCGTGCCGTGCTTCATTTCGAACATGCTCTCAACCATGGCGGGCGAGATATTGAAGTCCTGCGCCGCAATGACCGGGCGCACCTTGATGCGGCCAAGCGCGTGAATCGCGCCGTAGGTCTGTGCGGTCGGGTGGTACGCGAGCGAGATTTCGCCCGCGATCTGGCTGTTGATGACCACATACACGCCGTTTTCCATGCCGCTGGTATCCGGCTGACGGATACCCAGCTTGCCAAGGAAGGACGCCGTGCCGACAAGCACGCTGTCCGCGCCGATGTCAGCCGACATGCCACCCGACTCATAGTGGATTACATTGGATGCGCGCACCGGACGGCCATACTGCTCACGCAGAGATTCGCTCAGCACGCGGCCGATTTCCAGTCCCTGCCCCGCGGTGACCGCGGACGCATAAGCGAGCAGCTTTTCGGCGGAATAGCTGCCGAAATTGCGGATTTCCTCGACCGTAATCGAACCGGCCGGGAACAAATCGCCGTCGCGCACAACCGCTTCCTTGACACGGCGCAGACGGGCTGCCTGCCGTGCCGACGGCAGCGCCGCACCCTCGGCCAGCAGCTTGCGGGATACATTGCGGTAGGGTGCACCAAACGCGCACAGAATGCCGAGCGGCGCCGAAATGGACAGGATCGCGGACAGCGCCCAGAGGAAATTCTGCGGCACGCCCTTACCGAAGGATGCGACTGCCGCGAACGCGATGGACGCAATCATAGCGAGCGGCGCATAAATCCGCTCAAAGCGGTCGATTTGGTCAGGGCGCTCCATCTCGCGCAGAAAGTCGGTGATATCGCACATCGGGTACTTAACCGCACGGCGAACGCGGTCGCGGCCATCGTGATGGGCGTAAACACCAGTCGGGCGATCGCCCAGTGCCGCAGCCTTATAGGCGCGGTAACGTCCAGCCATACGCGCCTTTTCCTCCTGCATTTCCGCGAACAGCAGTAGGATGTTGACCGCGCAATACGGCAGCCAGCCCGCCCACTTGAACGTGATGATGGTCATACCGTGCACAAGCGAAGCGACCAGCGACAGCATGACCAGCGAGCTGCGGTCGGCGCGGAACTTCAGCATATTGTATACGCCGTTTCCGACCACATCAAGGCCGGCAAACATGGCGACAAACTGCAAAAGCATTAGGCTCATGATAGCCAGATACGGATGGTCGGCGTACCGAAGCGCCTCAGGCATAGGCAGACCTACACCGCTGCCCACGGTGATGTAAACAGCCAGCAGACCCAGAATAAACACCAGCACACTGCGGCGTGCCAGATTTTTTGCACGTTTCTTGCAGTAGCGCTGCGCCTGCCGCGGGTCGCGAATCTCAATATCATCCTCACGGTCACGCGCGCGTTCTTCCTCGCGGCGGCGCTCCTTTTCCAGACGCTTGCGCTCACGGCGGCTGAGTTTTTCTTCGTTTTCCTCTTCCTCGGTCATAGCGGCGAGGCGTTTCGCCTGTTCTTTGGCGTTTGCGCGCAGCGCCTGATCGACCTCGCGCGGATCGGCGCCCGGCACACGCGGAATACGGCCGCTGACCTGCGATACCTTACCATTCTGCTGCGGAATATGTCCAGTCTGCGAAGGAATACGGCCAGTACCCTGTGAGACTCGGCCAGTGCTCTGCGGGATGCGGGCGGTGCCCTGTGAAACGCGGCCAGTGTTCTGCCCGGCTGGCCCCACACGCGGAACCTGCGCGGTACGCTGTGAAACGCGCGCCGTACCCTGCGGACGAGCGGCAGCCGGACGGCCACCGCGGGTGGTCTTGTCCACCACGCCGCTGACCTCGGCAATGATATCGTTCAGATTATATTCTCCGGACGGCTGCACAGGCGGCTGCGGCTGTGCGGGCTGCGCGGCGGCCTTTTTCGGCTCCGGCTGCTCAGCGCCGATCAGCTTACGAATCTCAGACAATTCCTGTGTGTCCATCAGTTTATCACTCATGCTCGATCTCCTTTCCCACTCTGCGGCGCACGGCCTCATACAGCAGTACCGCCGCTGCATTGGACGCGTTCAGCGAATTGACCCGTCCGCGCATTGGGATGCTCACAATAAAATCACATTTTTCGCGGATCAGACGGCTGATGCCGCTGCCCTCCGAGCCGATGACCAGTGCAGTCGCGCCCGCGAAATCGGCCTTATACAGATCAACGGTGCCGTCGGCCTCCGCGCCGTACACCCACACGCCGCGCGCCTTCAGCTCATCCAGCGTAGACGCGAGATTGCCCGCCTTATGCACCGCAATGTGCTCAATCGCACCCGCCGAAGCGCGCGCCACCACCGCGGTCAGCCCGACCGCACGCCGCTTTGGGATGATTACGCCATGTGCGCCCGCGGCTTCGGCCGAACGCAGGATTGCGCCCAGATTGTGCGGGTCCTCGATGCCATCGCACACAACAAAGAGCGGTGCCTCGCCCTTGGCCTCGGCAGCCGCAAACAGATCGTCCAGACTGGCGTACTCGTGTGCCGCCGCCTGCGCGATGACACCCTGATGATTTCCGGTGCGGCTCATGCCGTCCAGCTTGCGGCGGTCGCACTGGGTTACCGGCACACCCGCAGCCTTGGCCAGCGCGAGCACATCGCCCATACGTCCGTGCGCGCCCTCGGCTACAAACAGCTTATCCACCGTGCGGCCGGATTTGAGCAGTTCGGATACCGCATTGCGGCCTTCCACCAGTGTTGTCTCGTCGCCATCCTCCGCCATGGGACGGCGGCGCGGCTTTCTGTCTCTATCGTTCATACATTACACTCCGTCTTTCTGAGATACCAATACAGAATATATTATAGCACAACCATGATTGCCCATACAATGCGGCGCGGCAAAAAAATCGCTTCCGGTCGGGAAATATCCGGAGCATGCAAAAGCCGCGTCCGGCACCCTTTTTTGAGCACCGGACGCGGCAAAAAACAGCGAAATCAGTCGTTGAAGAACTTGGCGTGGATAGCCTTGACCGCCTTGTCG
>JBJDZO010000364.1:0-6267 GCA_051868095.1 Butyricicoccus sp.
TCCTATCAGTGATTTCATTACCATACTATGGATGGAGGATCGATTTGGTGCGCGCAAGGCGCGGACTTTTTTCCGCCCCGGCGTGATACATATAATAGGTATCATTCTGTCAGGTGCGCGAGCAGTGCTTCTCCCTGCACGCCGACAATCTCGGCATCGTGGTACACGTTCTTTGCACAGCCCGTATCGGCCGTCTTTACAATAAAATGATAGGGTGCGTGGCCGCACCACAGCCCTTCCTTATCCACATGTTCCCACAGCACCATCAGCCGGCGACCGACAAAACTCTGCAAATACGCCTGCCGCATATCTGCTGCTGCCTGTTTGACCAGCTCGGCACGCGCCTGCCGCACAGCGTCCGGAATCTGGCCGGGCATGTCCGCTGCTACTGTACCCGGGCGCGGCGAATACGGGAACACATGCATATCCGCAAACCGGCACGCACGGATGAAATCCAGTGTCTGCTGAAATTCCACCTCGCTCTCCCCCGGGAAACCGGTAATCAGATCGGTCGTGATTGAGCAGTCCGGAAATGCCGCCCGCAGGCCGTTGACGTTACGCAGAAATTCTTCGGTTGTGTACCGCCGCTTCATGCGCTTCAGCACGCTGTCACAGCCGCTTTGCAGCGACAGATGAAAATGCGGCATCAGGCCGGGCAGCCCGGCCAGTTCGGTACAAAATCGCGCATCGGCTGAACGCGGCTCCAGCGAACTGAGCCGCACACGCACCGCAGGTACGGCGCGGCCAATCGCGGCAATCAGCGTCACCAGATCCACGCCCCCTTCCAAATCGCGTCCATAAGAGGAAATCTCGATTCCGGTCAGCACAATCTCGTGCACGCCGTCCGCAGCAAGCTGCTTCGCCTGCTCGACGGCATCGGCCAGTGGAAGCGAACGAATATGTCCGCGGGCATACGGAATGATGCAGTAGGTGCAATAATTGTCACAGCCGTCCTGCACCTTGAGCAGCGCACGTGTGCGTCCACGCGGCACACCGGGCGGCAGCGGCTCAAATATCCGGGCTGGTGCGCGGAATCGGGCGGTATCTTCGGCCTGTCGGTCACGCACAAACCGCTCGCACAGATCCAGTACCGCCGCGCGGTCGCTGGTCCCGCAGATGAGATCCACCTGCCCGGTCGCACGCAGCTTGTCCGGCTCCATCTGCGCCATGCAGCCGCTCACCGCCAGTACTGCGTCCGGATTATCCCGGCGCAGCCGGTGGATGGCGCGGATGTTTTTGTGGTCGCTCGTCGCGGTAACGGTACACGAATTCAAAATGCAGACATCGGCACCGCGCTGCACGATTTCATGCCCGCGCGCCTGCGCAAGCTGTGCCAGCGCTTCCGACTCAAAACGGTTGACTTTACAGCCAAGCGCAAAAAAACAAAATTTCATAAAAAAATTTTCCCGTTTCCTTAAAATACAGGCGGTAATACACCGCCGATGCCATTATAACGCAGCATATGGCAAAAGGAAAGCCCGCATTTGGTCCGTTCAACGCCATTTTTCCCGAAAAACAGACATTTCCCCAGTGACTTTTTTGCCTTTACTGGAAATTTCATCGGATTTTGATTTGACATTCCGATTCAGGTATGTTATTATGTAAACGTAATGTAATCAAATTCTGTTACTGTTTTGTAACTTTAGAAATCGTTTTGTAACGAACGAAGGAGAATAACATGTCTGCAAATACGAAAAGAGACGCTGTTCTGCAGTATAAGGGCCATCCGCTCGTCCGCAAGGACAACGTCATTTACTATGGCAGCATGACCGATAGCCACATCATCATGATGCAGATTCTGGACACCAAGAAGGATAACGGTCTGGATGTCGCATCCCGTGTATCGGTGCAGCTGCAGCAGACCGCGCCCGGTCTCCGCACTCGCGACCGCATCGTCAAGAGCACGGAAAAGTCCAGCCTGTGGAGCGCCATGGATATCGCTTCGATCTGGCTCGGCCGCGCGCTGTCTTCCAAGTAAGAACATCCCCCGACGACTAAACAGGAGGTCCTTCCATGAATTCGTCCAAGCGACTGATAAAAATTGCTGTGACCAGTGCGATTGCAGCGACTCTTTCCATTTCTGCTGCATCCGCCCTGTACGTGGGCGAGACCACGGCCAGCAGCCTGAACCTGCGTGCCACTCCCGGCGGCACGGCAATCGGTTCGCTCCCCTACGGCACCAAGCTGGCTGTCATCAGCAACAGCGATGACTGGTATCAGGTCGCTGTAAACGGTCAGACCGCTTACGTCAGCGGCGCTTATGTGAGCTGGATTCCGGACACCGAGTTTGCACTCGGCACCGGCGTCATCCAGTGCAGCACCTCGGTAAACTTCCGCGAGCTGCCGAACACCGACTGCGCGGTACTCGCTTCCCTGCCGAACGGCACCAAGGTGGAGCTGATCGGCGTAGCACAGGGCTGGTACAAGGCGAACATCAACGGTCAAAAGGGCTTCATCTCGGCAGATTACGTCAGCGTAACCGGCGGCACCGCAGTGGACAAGTCCGCTGTCTACGGTTCCACCACGGTTTCCTCCTCGAGCGGCGTCCGTCAGGCGATTCTGGACTATGCCGCACAGTTCCTCGGCACCCCGTACGTATACGGCGGCAGCACCCCGAGCGGCTTTGACTGCTCCGGCTTCACCTCCTACGTTTACAAGAACGTAGCAACCCCGATCGCGCGTACCTCTTATGAGCAGCGCGCTACCACCAAGAACATCTCGATGGACGAGCTTCTCCCCGGCGATCTTGTCTTCTTCGGTTCGGGCGGAAGTGTCAATCATGTCGGCATCTACACCGGCAACGGTCAGTTTATTCATTCCCCGCACACTGGCTCGGTCGTCAAGTACGACAGCCTGTCGTCGGGCTCTTACAACACCCGCTTCATCTGCGGCGGCCGTGTTCTGGCAGACTGATTCCTACATAAGAATATGATAGCCTCTTCGGAAACATTCCGAAGAGGCTTTTTTGATGCCCTGTTTTCGGACGACAAAAAAGGCCGCCCGCAGGCAGCCTTTTCATGTTTTCTGTTTTTAGCGGATGACGCGGACGGAAATCATGCCGTCAATCGCGCCAATCTTTTCAAGCATCTCGTCAGTCGGGTCTACCGATACGTCCATGATGGTGTACGCATAGTCGCCCTTGGAACGGTTGCCCATGTTCTCGATGTTCGCGCCCTCATGCGACAGCACATTGGTGATGCTGCCGATCATGCCCTGCACGTTCTTGTGAATCATGCAGATGCGGTAGCCGCTCTCATACGGCACCTTGAGGTTCGGGAAGTTGACCGAATTGCGGATGGTGCCCTTTTCGAGGTACTCGGCAATCTCGTAAACGGCCATCTTCGCGCAGTTGTCCTCGCTCTCCGGAGTGGATGCGCCCAGATGCGGCAGCGTAATCGCGTTCTCCTGCTCCAGGATGCAGTCGGAAGCGAAGTCGGATACATACGCCGCAACCTTGCCGCTTTCCAGCGCAGCCGCCATGGCCTGCTCGTCAACCAGCTCGCCGCGCGCGAGGTTGATGACACGCACGCCGTCCTTCATCTCCGCGATGGTCTCCGCGTTGATGGTGTGCTTCGTGGACGGCAGCAGCGGTACATGAATGGTGATGTAATCGCAGTTTGCGAAGATTTCCTTGATGTCGGTGACATGCTTGACCGAACGGGACAGCTTGAGTGCGCCGTCTACCGACAGATACGGGTCGTAGCCCCATACATCCATATCCAGACCAACCGCAGCGTTTGCAACCTTGACGCCGATTGCGCCGAGGCCGATGATACCAAGCTTCTTGCCCGCGATTTCCGGACCGGCATAGGTCGCCTTGCCCTTTTCGGCAGCCGGACCGATATCCGGGGTGCCCTTCAGCGACTTCACCCAGTTTGCGCCCTGTACAACCTTGCGCGACGCAAGCAGCAGCGCGCAGATGACCAGTTCCTTGACCGCGTTGGCGTTTGCGCCCGGGGTGTTGAATACAACGATGCCTTCGGCAGCGCAGCGGTCAACCGGAATGTTGTTGACGCCCGCGCCCGCACGTGCGATGCACTTCAGGCTCTTCGGGAACTCGATGTCGTGCAGCTTGGCCGAACGGACCAGCACCGCGTCGCAGTTCTCAACGTCCTCACCGTATGCGTACTTGGCCGGATCCAGATCGTCCAGACCAACCTTGCTGATTTTATTGTACAGCTTTACCTGATACATGATGATATATCCTCCCTTTACTCCGATGGAAAGAAAATGGGGAACCGCAGTCCCCCATTCTGCATTTTACTTGTTTTCTTCTGCGAACTTCTTCATGAAGTCGATCAGCTTTTCAACGCCCTCAACCGGCATTGCGTTGTAGATGGATGCGCGCATGCCGCCGACCGAACGATGGCCCTTCAGGTTGGACATGCCAGCCGCCATGGACTCCTTGGCGAACTTGGCATCCAGCTCTTCATTGCCGGTGCGGAAGGTGACATTCATATGCGAGCGGCTGTCCTTCTTGGCAACAGCCTTGTAGAAATCCTGCGAATCGAGGTAATCATACAGCATGGAGGAACGCTTTTCGGCCAGCTCCTGCATTGCCTTCAGGCCGCCCTGCTCCTCAACCCACTGGAGTACCAGACCAAGGATGTAGATGCCATACGTGGGGGGCGTATTGTACATGCTGTCCTTGTCGGCCATCAGCTTCCAGTCGAGGATGGTCGGGTACTTCTCGGTCGGGTAGCTGCCGAGCAGATCCTCGCGAACGATGACAACGGTAACGCCCGCAGGGCCCATGTTCTTCTGTGCGCCCGCGTAGATCACGCCGTACTTGGAAACATCCACCGGCTTGGTCAGGATGTTCGACGACATGTCGGCAACCAGCGGCACACCGGCCGGGGTCTCCGGGTCGTAGTTAAACTCGGTGCCATAGATGGTGTTGTTCGCGCAGATGTAGAAGTAATCGGCGTCCGGACGGATATCCAGCTCTTCCTGGGTCGGAACGTGGTCAAAGTTGGTCTCCTTGGACGAGAACGCCGCGTGGATATCACCGAACTTCTTTGCTTCCTTGTAGGCATTGTTTGCGAAGTTGCCGGTCACGGCGTAGTCGGCCTTGCCGGTCTTGAGAAGGTTCATCGGAATGGCTGCGAACTGGGTCGTTGCACCGCCCTGCAGGAACAGAACCTTGTAGTTATCCGGAATGTCCATGACACGGCGCAGAGCGGCCTCGGTATCCTTAATGATCGTGTCATAGACCTTCGATCGATGGCTCATCTCCATGACGGACATACCTGAACCGTGGTAGTTGGTCATTTCGGAAGCAGCGGTTTCCAGCACGGAAAGCGGCAGCATGGACGGGCCTGCGGAGAAATTATAAATTCTGGTGTCTGACATCTTTCAAGTAACCTGCCTTTCAGTTTTGCACATATCTAAGCCCTCTTTGTATAAGTTTTTTCCGTAAAACGGTCTTTTTGCGACTTTTACCAGCCGGTAAAGATATATGCGTCGTGTCAAATACAACTACTATTATAATCCTGCTTTCACGCTTTAATCAAGGTTCACAGCGCATTTTTGATATGGTATAATGAATAAAAAACTTCAGGAGATTGCAGAATTTGATGAACATTCTGGATAGTTTGTGCGCACTGGGCGGAATTTCTGCCGCGGGTGTCTGCGAACTTTGTCAGCTTTCGCCCGCGCTGGACGAGGCCGGACAGGCCCGGATTACACGGCTCGTGCCGGGCGCAAAAAGTATTTTTGTGGCTCTTTTCCCCTATTTTGCCGGGGATACACCCGGAAACCTGTCGCTTTACGCACGCGGCCGCGACTATCACGCGGTCATCCGCGATACTCTCGCGCCTTTTGCGGAGCGGCTTTCCGTCCAAACCGGCTGCCGCGCCGTCCCGCTTGCGGACAATTCCCCTCTGCCCGAGGTGCGCGCCGCACGGCTTGCAGGCGTGGGGCAAATCGGGGAAAACGGCCTGATTTTTGACCCCGACTACGGCTCGTGGGTCTTTATCGGCACGATCCTGACCGACCTGCCCTTTTCGCCCGCTCCTGCCGTCCACCGCCGCCGTGCGCCCACACCGCCCCCTGAACCGTCCGACCGCGTTCTGCGCTGTAACCACTGCGGCGCATGCCGCCGCATATGCCCGCTCGGGGCGCTGGACAAAGACGGCTGTGTGGACGAATCGCGCTGTCTGTCCGCTCTCACGCAGCAGGGCGGCGAACTGTCCCCCGAAGCCGCAGCCGCAGTGCAGCGGCACCCGCTTATCTGGGGCTGTGACCTGTGCCAGCGCATCTGCCCGC